>CAZQSL010000003.1:42134-67975 GCA_964595945.1 uncultured bacterium | reverse complement strand
CGCCGGCGGCATTACTTCCGTCACACGTACTGCTTTTCTCGACAGCACTCCCCCTGCCACGGCTGACAAAGCCGCCAGACGATGCTTTCACCACCATGTTTTTCTCCGATAGACAACGTGACTTGGAGCGGGATGGATTATACTATTCCATAAGTAGTATATTTGAAATCAGCAAACTGGAAATCGTGATGGCCGCCGGTAATAGCACGCACAATGAAGTGATAACATCCCGGACACGGAGCCTGTGCAGCGTGTGCGACCGAATTGTCGACGCGGTGATTTTCGAGCGCGGCGACATGGTTTTCATGCGAAAACATTGTCCGGACCACGGCTCGGAAGAATTGCTTTACAGTGACGATCCCGCATTCTACGCCAAATGCATGGCCTCGACATCCACCGTGGACAGATCGCTCGACGACTGCGACATACGTGGATGCCTCACGTGCGAGCGCCATATCCCTCATGTCAAAACGATAATGCTCGACGTCACCGAACGCTGCAATCTGCGATGCCCGTCATGCTTTACCAACGCACTCGCTCGGGAAGCCCGCGAACCCTCCATCCCCGAAATCGTCGCGCGGCTCGAAAAATGGAAAACCCGCCCCACTATCCTGATTTGCGGCGGAGAGCCCACCCTGCGCGCCGATCTGCCCGAAATAATCCGCACGATCACGTCAATGGGCTTTGTCGTCAAGGTCGCGTCCAACGGCATAGCACTTCAGGACATGGCATATACCGCGCGACTGCGCGAAGCCGGCCTCGACTGGGTGCTGCTGCAATATGACGGCCCGTCGGACGATGTATACCGCGTCACAAGGGGCCGGCCTCTCGCTGCCATCAAGGAAAAGGCCATTGACAATCTCGGAGACGCCGGCATAAAAATCTGCCTCGCCTACATGGTAGTCAAAGGCGTCAACGACACTCACGCCGGCCACGTGCTCGATCGTCTCATCGACACAAGCCACATCATGCACCTCGGCTGCACCGTGCTCGCCTCCGTAGGCCGCAACGATCTGGCTGGCGGGCACTATACCGATGCTCTCGATGTCCTGTCCGCTCTCGACTCCGCCTCTCAAGGCCGGCTGGCCGTTGCGGACTTCATGCACACCCGCAGGATCGGCTCCACTCTTTTTTCCCTTACGGGCAACCTCGAATACCAGCAGAAATCCTGCTTCCACATGGCTCTGCTGCACCGCACCGGCAATGGATTCACCCCCGTCAACCGCTATCTGTCGCCAACCGGCGCCATCCGCAACGCACGCGGATTTGCCCAATTCGCCACCCTCTACGGCAAGCTCCGCCACTGGGACTCGATCGCTATGACCGGCCATGTCAAGCTCGTCACCGTCGAAGAATTCCGTTCGCACGACACGATCGACCTCGTCGACGCCAACAGATGCAACAAGGTCTACATGACCGAAAACGCCTACATCCCCCCCTGCATCTACAACACGAAATACCGCAGGCTCTGCTGGAATCCTCTCCCGGTCGCAACGACATGACCTTTCGTAAAATCCACGATCGGACACATACATCACCATGAAAATCCTGTTCATCTATCCCGCTTACGAAAGTCTCGCCGTCGAGTATCTTTCCGCTCTCGCAAAAATTCACGGGCACAGGACCGCCCTCGCCTTCGATCCGATGCTCTTCGATGATTCCTTCGTATACATCAAGCCACTCGCCAGCCTTTTTTCCATGCGCGCCCGTATGTTCGACATGCTTGACGACTTCCAGCCCGACGTAATCGTTTTTTCGGTGGTCACCAACACTTTTCCGTGGTTCGTGAAAACCGGCCAGGCACTTCGCAAACGCACAAAAGCATTCATCATCGCTGGCGGCATCCACATTACGTCAGTGCCCGAAAATGTACTGAAACACGAATTCGTCGA
Source organism: uncultured bacterium (assembly GCA_964595945.1). Lineage (GTDB taxonomy): Bacteria > UBP15 > UBA6099 > UBA6099 > JAJRTR01 > CAZQSL01. The sequence continues at coordinate 66,083 of CAZQSL010000003.1, read as the reverse complement.
CGCCATCATCAGGGGAGAGGGCGAAGAGGCTTTCATCAAACTGCTCGACTCGCTGCAGTCAGGCTCCCTTGATCACTCGCTACCCAACCTCGGCATACGCGAAGAAAACGGCGTACGGCTCAACCCGCTCCTCCCCCTGATACAAGACCTCGACAGCCTGCCGTTTCCGGACAAGGACATATATGCCGGCACCTCGATCGACTCCACGCAGGTCTACACGATCATGGCCTCACGCGGCTGTCCCTACAACTGCTCGTTCTGCAACAACAATCTCCTCCGCAGGCTCTATGGCGCGAAAGGCTATGTCCGCATGCGCAGCGTCGAAAACGTGATCGACGAACTGTCCTGCGCCAAACGCCACTTCCGCGCCAGACGCGTCAATTTTTTCGACGAAGTACACGGCATCGAGCGAAAATGGTTCGAAGACTTTGCCGAACAGTACCGGTCACGCATCGCGCTGCCATACCTCGCATGTACCAACCCCAACATCGTCACCGACGATTACGCCTCTCTGCTCGCCGACTCGGGCTGCGTCAAAGTGGACCTCGGCGTACAAACCATCAACGAAGTCAAACGCCGCGAAATCTATCACCGCCACGAGTCTAACGACCGCATCAGAGCCGCCATCGAAACACTGAAAAAACACGGGATAGTCGTCGCCGCCGAAAACATCACCAACTTCCCCGGAGAGACCGAAGAGGACATGGTCGAGATGGCAAGGTTCTACAACACCACACGGCCGGACATACTCAAGGTATTCTGGCTCAGGTATTATCCGGCTACGGAGATCATAGACATAGCCATGAGACACGGCGTACTCGGCCCCGGAGACGTCGAAATGATAAACGACGGCCTCGGGCCGGGCTCTATCACTGTCGGTGGCGAGGCTTCTCTGCTGCACCGCAAATTCTACGCTCTATTCCCATTTATCCAGCTCCTGCCGCAACGCACCGTCGAGTCGATCCTGTCGCGACGTCTCTATCGCTTCATCCCCGTCCTCCTCATCCCTGTCGCCTATACCGCCATAAGGCTCCTCCTGCGCGGCAGCTACGACAGCGAGATCATGATGCACCAGCACGCGGCGCGCTACAGGCATTACTCTCTGCGTTCGCTGCTCGGCAAATTGTCGAAAAAAACAACTACACCTGCCGGCCAGAAAACATGACAGCATTACGGAATTAGCAAGATTGCTTTTTAACATCCTTGACAATACAATTACCATATAAGACACGAGTCGCGGAACCGGGCAGCAACACCTGTCCGAGCAGATAACTGCCGGCAACAACGGAGGATTTTGCGTCTAAATGCACATTGCGCTGGTTCAGCCATTCGATCCGCACCGCCGGTACTACGCACTGATCCCCAATGTCGGACTCGCCTATCTCGCAGGAGTGGCGGAGCGAGCAGGCCATCAGGTCACATTCATCGACTGCCTCAAGGAATCCCTTCCCCCCGAAAAACTCGATCAGCGGCTGCGAGACGCAAAGCCCGACATAGTCGGCATCACTTTTTTCAGCCCCGACTACGCCATCGTCAAACGGTATGTCACCGACATTGACCGGCACACGCCGCGCCCCATCATCATCACCGGCGGCCCACATCCGTCATTCGAGCCGGAAAGCACCCTGAGAGAGTTCCCCGCGATAGATGTCGCCTTCCGGGGCGAAGCGGAGCAGTCGCTCGACATATTCCTCGGAAAAGTGTCCGCAGGCTCATCACCGGCCCGGGCAGCCTCTGAGACATTCGGCACGGCATACAGAGACGGCGGCGCGATAGCGCTCACAGACCCGGCGCCATATATCGACGTCAACGAACACCCGATCCCCGCGTGGCACATCGTCAAACCCGAAACATACCCCACCGCTCCCAACGGCATCTTTTCAAAACACCCGCGCCTCACTTCACTCATCGCCACCCGCGGATGCAGATACAAATGCACTTTCTGCGGCGTCGCCAAAATGCTCGGACACAACGTCCGCTCCCGAAATCCTGAAAACCTTGTCGAGGAAATCCGCCAGCTCGTCGCACGCGGTATCCGCGAAATTCACTTCATGGATGATTCGTTCACACAAAACCGCGCCTTCGTCCTCGAATTTTGCCGTCTCCTGACCGAATCCAGACTCAACGTGCCCTGGGCCTGCACAAACGGCATACGGCTCGACACCCTCGACCCGGAAGTCGTCACGGCGATGGAACGCTCCGGCTGTTACTCATTCGCAGTCGGCATCGAAAGCGGCAGCCCGCGCGTGCTCTCCATAATCAACAAGGGCATTACTGTCGAAAACGTCGTCAAACAGGTCAACATGATCCACTCATGCTCCAGGATCAGGATGACAGGCCTTTTCATCATCGGCTATCCAGGGGAGACTGTCGAAGACATAAAAAGCACTGTAAAATTATCACAGTCACTTCCGATCGACCGTGCCAACTTCTTCAATTTCCTGCCGTTCCCAGGCAGCGTGATGTACGAACGTTTCAAGGCCGAGGGAAAAATGGACGGCATCGATTTTTCCACCATGTACATCCATCAGATCGTGTTCAGCCCCGATGGCATCAGCAGGGACGAATTGTTCAGACTTCAGACATACGCCCATTTCAAGTTCTACATGCGACCGAGGATACTATGGAGAATCATGCTCGAAATCAAGACTTTCAAACAGCTTGCCGTAGTCATGCAACGCGCGCTTCAGATAATGTTTCCCCGGGTTTTCGTATAGGACTATCTGCGTTTTCCCAGAAATTCGTCAGGATCGACGCCGACCACTCCGCACGACGAGCCGATTATCACATCGCCATCGGGCGAGACCGTCATCCCTCTTGATCCATAGCCGACGAACATTTCCCCTGCCAGCCTGTTGCGCTCCACATCGACGGCAAACAGCTTCCCCGTCAGCAGGCCTGTCCCGAAAAGGTATTTGCCGTCTCTGGAAAACTCGATCTCGCGGACTCCCGGCGGCATGACGAGTTTCCTGATTTTATTCATGTCGAAATCAAGAAGCCATGCTCCGGGCGGACAGTTGCGACTCGCCCCGAGCTGATCCCTGCCGGGTCGCTTTTCGACATCATATATCCCCGAGGGATAGTCGATCATCCAGTCTACCACTTCCCTTGTCGGCACGCTGATTTTCAATAGATGCTTTGCTCCGAATACCGCCGTAAAGAGTGGTGAAACCGAAAAAGTCGTATAAAGGAAAGGATCGTGCCACTCGACACGGTAAATGGAAAACAACCCTTTTGTCGGTACGGTGAATCTCTCGATACCGCCATCCTCAAGCGAATAGTGGAAAAAGTTGGCCTCGACAGTGATAAGCAATTTCCCCGGTATCTCGGAAATGCTCGCCCCATAGAATGTATTGCGCTTCAGCCCCAGGTCTATGCGGTCGAGTATTTTCCCGTCCGGGCCGAATTTGATCAGCTCTACGTTGGGGGCGGCCGGGGCTTTGAAATTGCGCTGGACAACGGCAAATATATAGCCAGTGTACGCCTGTTCCATAATCGCGAGCACATTGCCGCGCGCGAGCCACGGCGTCATCGCGCCTGTCCTCGTATCGAGGCGGTTGATGGCGTTTTTTACCAGAATCCCCTTTTCGTACACATAGACATGATCACAGACGAGGATGTCGTTGCGGCCGGGCCTCGGGATGAAAAAACGCGGAATCGCCGTGTGAGGTTTTTCAGTAAAATTGTACTTCTTGTCATTCAGTATCCTGGCGCCGGGGACACTGTCGATACTCCCGCACGTGTCCGAGTGATTGAACAGTTCGCCGCCCTTCAGGAAAAGGCCAAGAATGCAGACAGGCACGACAAGCAGTTGCAGGCTGGTCATGTATGAGGGCCAGCGGGTCAGTTTCCTGACCGCCAGCAGCACTATGTATGGTGTCAGGATAGCCGCCGGCGCAACCCATCCGAACGACGCTGTAGCGGCGTATGCCATGACTGCGATGAAGTCGAATGAGAGGACAAGCCCGATCCAGTAAAGTATCACTACGGCCCTGGCGCGCCTCAGTCTGGCGTTGAGCCTGATGATGCCGACGATCAGCGCTATGAGCGCAAGCGGCGGGATGGCCGTGTTGTTGAAATACCCCAGCCCTCCCAGCAGAAAGTCCGCGCAGAGCTGCGAACATATCCTGAATGCCTTGCCGGGAAATCCCCCCGTGATTCTTTTCATCATGTCATTCATCTATTCGATTATATCCGGGCATGGCGGCGGTGACAATGCCGGCGGGCGCGTCCCGCCACGCCCCCGTGTCTGTTGCGAAATGATTCCATCCACTGTATCATTTTTTCTGTCGCGGCCATGCAGGCCGTTTTTCATGCGCCAGCGCAACTTGTTTATTTGCCATCACAGACCATCGAAGAGGTAATCGCAATAATGCGGGACTCCGGCGGGACGGGATTTTCTCTATTGCTTCTCGGCATACTGCTATATGCGGGAGCGAAAGTGTGGAGACGCGCACCCGAAATGCCCGATGCCCTCAGGCACGCTCTTGCAACGATCAGACGCTGGTGCGCCCCTCTTGCGTATTTCTTTTCGTTAGTCCTGAAATCCGCGGACAGGAAAATGGTAACGCCGGAAGACGAGGCGAAGACAGGCTTCAGGGTTGCGCGATTTGCCGTGTTGTCCGTTTCGCGATGTTTCCTGCTCACCCCCGTCATATACTACTCGCATCTCCCGTCAATCACGCCTAATCTTTCGGTGATCCCGCGGCATGCGGCGATCATGGCCGGTGTGTTTTGCATCTGTGTATTCATCTGCCGATCCGCCGCGGACGTCTTTTGCCGGAAACGCGAAGCGCCGTTTTTCATCCAGGCCCTCTACTGCCTGATAGCGGTCTGCATGGCCGTGCTGTGGTATCCGATGCTCTATATCGCAGCCTTCGTATTCAAATGGTTCTGCCCCGTTCTCGGACTGGCCACTGCTATCACCGTATTTTTCGCGATAAAAACCCGCCGCCCCGTCGTGAGTGCTATCGCACAGATTTCCGCAGCTGTCTCCATCACGGCGTTCGTCGCCGCCATGGAGACATTTATGATAGTCCAGTCCTGTGAAGGCTACAGGTATCAGGCTCCAGTCAGCTTTTACATAAACTACTGTGAGCCCGGCAGACAAATCATCCCCGAAAAAACCCTGGCCAGCCACACTGACGCCGATCAGCGCAAAACTCTCAGGATGCGACACCGAACGGCCCTACAGCATGGAGACAGGGTTTTCATCGGAGCAAGCAGCCGCTACTCCTTTGTCTACGATCTCAAAACACGGATGTTCGCTTCGATAAATTGCGGGGTGTTTTCACTATACGAAGACCCGGTGACACAGCAGTATTTCCTCGTCTGTCCCCAAAGCCGGACAATGCTTGTCTATGATTCGCCCAGGCTCTACGAAAAATACTCGCTCGATCTTCGCAAGTACGGCGGTCCGTACTGGATCGAAGGCGATCCATCACTTCGACGCCTGTTTGTGGGCCTCGGAGAGACTGGCAAGTGGCGCGCGCTCGTCTACGATATGGATGACACAGACAGCTTCACAACCGAGTCACTCGGGAACGCCCACGGCGGCAGCATCGGCGAAACTTCGTACGGGAACGACAACAAACTCGTCTATTACATCGAAGCATTCAATCAGAACCGCGCCGGTTCATTTGACCTCATGCGGGGAAAGGTGCGCGCCACGCGCGCTCTTCCGTGGTTTGCCATCGCGGTCCATTACCGTCATGACACCAATTCCGTTTTCCTGACATCACCGATCACATCATTTGACAACGGCAGTGTGATCGAGCTTGACGGCGATACCCTTGCCACCAGAAAGATCATGCGATCACCGGTCGGATCGAAAGACATTACTTTCGCCAGCGATGGCTATCTCTATCTGACGAACTACCTGACGGGCGAACTGTACAGGATCGACTGGCATAAGATGAAAATCCTCGGCTCGCTGCGGGTAGGCCGTAAAGTGAAAAGGATGGAATACAATCAGCAACTTGACATCCTGACGTGCTCGTCCGAATGGGGATATCTGAAAATCGACCTCTCAAGATGGCGCTGACCCCCCTGATTTGTGCCTGGCGCACTTACTGAAACCCTCCCTGTTGTGTTAATATAAACTATGGTGAAATCATACTCCGCCATGCGTTTTACTCGCTTCGCGACTACTGGACCACACTGAATGGCATCGGATCGCCCTGATGAAACTGTCTTTTTTCTTTCCGGCATATAACGACGAAAACACCGTGCGCGCCATGGTCGAAAAAACCACCGGCGTACTCGAAAAACTCGTCGACGAATTCGAGATCATCATCATCGACGACGCAAGCCCCGACGCGAGCGGAAAAATCGCCGACGAATGCGCCGCCGCCGACCCGAGGATCCGCGTGATCCATCACCCACGTAACATGGGCTACGGATTCGCGTTGCGGAGCGGATTTGACGCGGCACGATTCGAGTGGGTGTTTTTCACCGATGGCGATATGCAGTTCGATGTGACCGAAATCGAACAATTCATCGCACGCTCCGGCGAAGCTGACATACTGATCGGCTACAAGACCCGGCGCGCCGATGGTTTCCTCCGCACGCTCTACGGTTCTCTTTTCAACCTTACCATCAGTCATTTCATCGGATTGAAGGTACGCGACATAGACTGCGGATTCAAGATGATAAAAAAATCAGTTGCAGACGACATCGATGTGCAGTACCCCTATGCGGAGAGCTTTTACATCGTGGAAATGCTGTGGCGGGCGATACATCGCGGATACAGACTCATCGAATTGCCGGTCTCGCACTATCCGAGGCAATATGGCAAATCACAGCTTCTATCGGTGCCGACCGCGTTGCGATACATTTTCTACACGGCACGCGCGTTTTTTCTGCGCATTTCCGGGCAGTGGCGCTGATATCGGATTTTGAGATATGGCAATGAACCTACATTTCACCAGCAACAATCCCGGCAGCCTCGTGTTACGCTCAATACTGGGTCTGTTCGCACTGCTTTCCATCGTCACGGGATTCTCCGCGCATACAGGTCTCCTCTCCCCCCCCTCGGGAGCCGAATCTATGACCGTCATGACCGGTTCCCAGTATTTTGCCATCTCGATGCTGCTTGTCTATTTCGAAAAGCTGTTTCCACTGTATTACGCGTTTGCGCATTTCATCCTGCTGATACCGGGAGGGCTGTTTATCCTCCGCGCGATTTCTTTCGCCGGATTCATCGCCACACTCATCTTCATCGACATGACACACCGATCACTGCCGCGCCGGCCATCACGCGCTGCCATCTTTGCGACGACAGGAGCACTGCCGCTCCTGTGTTTCCACGCGTGGCGTGCCGAGCCGGTCGCGCCTCTCGCGGCAATGATCGCTTTCATCGCACTGACACTTGCCCGCCTCGATGGCATATCGGCAGAAGCGAATGGCAAACGTATCACAATTGCCTCGATACTCGCATTTTACACATCGCTCGCCGCCGCGCCATTCGTTGCCCTTGCATGCGCCACTCTCAGACGCCACGGCGACAGGCGTTTCCTCCTCATCATCAGAGCATGTCTCCCGTGTCTGGGATTGTGGCTGCTGGCACTTGGGCGCGGAGCGTTGGAAATGTCCTGGCACCGGTCGCTTTTCGGCGACTACTCAAGATGGGCGTCCGAAGGAGTCTGGTGCAATTTCATACAGCAGCCGGATTTTGCTCTGGTGATCGCAGTCGCATGCCCGTTTTTCGCGCTGAAAGCGGCCTTCACGAGCGATGTGTCCGCCGCCGGGACACGGTCATCCTCGGCATTGCACATCTTCGCTTGGGCAGCCTTCGTGGCAGGCGCGTATTACTTCTCTGCCATGTCGGCGCAGAGCGTCTCATGGAGCCGCGCATTCACATACGCCGCATCTCTCACGGGAGGCAATACCGGTATCATAGCGCTCGACAACAAACCGTCACGGGACGACTATTACCGCTTCAATTCGTTCGTCAGTGAAAAAGGCATCGCCGGAGCGGTCATCCCTGTCAGGCTCTTCGCCGCGAGCGGCGTACAGCCGCGCGTCACTACTGGTTTCCGCGAAATCAAATCGTCGCAGGACACCGCAAACGTGCTGATCAAGGATACATTCCTGTTTTCCGGCAATCTGGTCGTCATCGTAGCCGACAGGACATCCACGCCCGATCCGCGCGTCGCCGAAGCTCTGGACTGGCTTGAGGCCACCGGCGACGTCACATCGAAAAAACGTTTTGACCGATACTTCACTGTCATGCAAATCGAGCATGATCCCGCAGTGGCAAAAGACGGAGTGCTGCTCGACCTTTTCGTGAACGACATGCGCGACGGCGCAAAGGCCGCCCGCCTGATACAGGAGCCGGACTTCACCCCTGAAATGCTCGCCGGATACTATCACGGCAAGTCTCCGGAAGACACAGCACACCGGACAGACAGACTTATGAAAGCCTGCGGGGACAATGAGGCGTGCAGGCAGGCTGCCGCTGAGAAATCCAGTGCCTTTTTGCATCAGGGCAACGAAAGTGAAAACGCCGCCGCGCCCGGGAGGAAAAACCGCTGAACCGGTTACTTCGCAATATTTTCATACTCTGCGTCGCGGCTCATATTGTACCGCCGTTCATCCTCATGGTGTCCGGCGACGGCCCCATAATCTACAACGATTATCCCCTCGCCTTTTATCTCCTTCGCCGCGCGTCTCTGTTTTTTGCCGAATCGTGGAATCTCTGGGGCTACGACCCGTCGTTCTTCGCAGGATTTCCACTCAATTTTACATGGAACAATTCCCACGATTTTCAATTCCTGTCTCTGATATTCAATCCGATTCCCATCAGATCGCTGCTACGTCCACTACTTTTCGCATACATGGCATCTACTCCACTTTTCCTGTGGCTGGGACTCGGCAATTTCGGACTGACCGGCAACCGCAGGCTATTCGCCGGAATAATCATGATGTTTTACCTGTGGACCGGACTGCCACTGATCTTCATGCACATTGGCATGCCGTCCACCACAATGGTTTTCCAGATTTCTTTTCTGACAATTTCGCTTTATTTCCGTTATCTCACGCAAGGCGACCGCAGCGTGCTGCACTGGCTTTTCATCCTTTCCCCACTATGTTTTCTCGCTCACAAGACAGCTTTCGTCGTACTTGGCATCCCTGTTTTCATCATGACTCTCTGCTGCATCAGAAGGCTGACCTCCCGGATCATCGTCGAGCTCGCACTTATCGCAGCAGTCGTTTTATCGGTGAATTCCTTCTGGATGGCGCCTCTCGCGCACCTCGCGAAATACAAGGTCGACATCCCCGAAGCGCAACACTGGGTATGTACCGATCCACTTCGTATCTTCAGGGACTATTTCACGCTTACGAAAGCAGCCGGCACACAACCGCTGACCCCGGACAATCCGCTGATGGCCGCCATGCTCATGATCAATACCCTGCTTCGCTGCACATTTTTCGCTGCCGGCGTCTACGGCGCGCTCATCAGCGCGAAGGATGGCGAACGGCACAAATCTTTCTTTTTCCTCGCTGCCACGGCAGCATTGCTCGCACTGGTCTATTTCGGTTCGCTATGGCACGCCACGGCGCAGCTCAACCCGGTCAGGTACATTGTCATCCTCGACTTTCTGCTCGTGCCTCCGGCCATCACGGGACTTGCGTTGGCATATCGCCGGTTCGCCCCCGCCACGGCTATCGGACGTGTCATGCGGTCCGCCGCCGGATTTGCGCTGCCGGCGATGTTTTTCCTATCACTCGCCCCTTACGCGTTTCTGACGCTCGAACTCCGCACCGAAATGACCCGCGATGCCAGACAGCTTATGACTTTTCTCAGCGAAGCGGATACCGGCGGCGGCAGGGTCATGCTCGAAGACTCGGGCTGGAATGACCGCGACGGCTCTCCGCCGAAATACAGCCACAGCCAGCTCCCGGGCCTTTTCCCGGATATCTCGGGCAAAGAATTCATCGGCGGCCCTTATCCATACGTATTCCTGGATTACAGGCGCCCGTCATTCTACGACGGAAAATTCATGCTCAAACCGATCGTCTCGTCAACGCCTGCCGCCACACTCCGCGAACTCGATCGCCTCGCCATCTCCACGATTGTCTGCTGGTCAGATGACTGCAAGTCCTATTTTTCCTCGGCTGGCAACATGGTGAAACACAGCGGAAGCATCGGGCGCTATCAAATCTTCAGCCATGAGAGCGGACAGGCCGGCCCATTCTTCAGAGGCGACGGATATGTCATCGCTGACCACTCAGGCATTCGCTGCTATCGTGTGCGCCCCAGGCACAATCGGATCGTACTGAAGTATCAGGCATTCGACCAGCTCGCTGTCAACGGCCGCAGCGCCACCGGGGCTGCGCGCGCCGGCGATTCGCCCACGAGATTCATTTCCGTGGACAATCCGCCGGATTACTTCAAAATTGAAAACAACTACTTCGGACATGGAAAATGACGCACTGGACAACTCGACATGGATATATCTGACAACGCCGGTACGGGACGCCACTACAGGACACTGCTGATCATCGCGTTACTATTCTGCGCGTTTCACGCTGTTCTATACGCCGCAAGCCCTCCACACGACGGTGATTCTTACGACTATGCCGCGATCGCGAGGAATGTCGTCAGATACAGCGAACTGCGCGAAGACACGCTGCGGGCGTATTCGACCCACACGTCCCCCCATGCCCATCCGGCCTCGGAACGTGGCAGTCTGTATGTATTCCTTCTCGCGCCCTTCCACGCTGTTTTCGGCGACACACACTGGACTTTTACCGTACCCTCCCTGATCGGTCTTTTTCTGCTGCCGCTCGTCACCTACGGCACAGGCAAAAAATACTTCGACCCGGACGCAGCATATATAGCTGCGATACTCACCCTGTTTTCGCCGTCGCTGCTGAGAGTCTATGACGTGATGGACCCCGGCCTGCCAGAAGTCTGGCTTATGATCATTTTCTTATCCTTCGCATCGGCACTGCTCGACGGGAATTTCTTCCGTGCGGGCATCCTCATGGGGATCGCCTTTCTGGTGAAAAAAAATGCCGCCGTGATGATCCCGGCAACTCTGCTATGGCTTGCCCTCTGCCGCCCCAGGATACTCTTTTCACGCGGCGCTGTCCTTCTGTTTTCTGTCGCGCTGCTCACGATCATGCCGTTTCTCGTCAGAAACCAGGTTCTGTTCGGCAACCCTGTCCACTCCGAGCATTTCACGGGGCTTGCCACTATGTACGACCCTTCGATCATCGAACACTTCCGCAATGGCGACATCTTCGAGCTGAGCTTCAGTTACAGCCTCTACAACCAGCCGGACAAAAGCGGAAGCGCGATCACGCCGGCATCCGTCGCGAAGGGTATCTCGCTCAATGCGCTTGCCGCACTCAGAGGCTACGAAACGGATGTGTTCTACATCCCCGGTTTCCCGCAGGCCGTGGGACTGCTCATGCTCCCGTTTCTCGCTGCCGGAGCTCTCAGGGCACGCAGAAACCACGCGACGGTCCTTTCCCTCCTCCTGTGTTTCTTCATGCTGCTCATGCATGCCATCGCCGGGCCATATTCCGACCGCTACCTGCTGCCTGTCATGCCGCTCGCGCTACTTGTCGGCGCGAGCGGGATCATCTCGTTCGCCGCCTTCGCGGCTTCGCGCCACCGGCTCTCCAGGAGGCATTTTGTTGCCGCCATCGTACTGTTCATGCTGATATCCGAGTCTTGCGGTTTCATCATTATGTCCGTCATGCGCGCGTCTGGCAATCCTCGCGAGACTCCGTACGCCGAACTCCGTACCGCATGCGATTACATCAGACAGCACACCGCGCCAGACACTGTCATAATGACATATCCCTTTTCGGCAACCCATTTCCTGTGCGACCGCTCCACGATTCCCTTCCCCTATGATTCACTTGCCACTGCTGCCACCGCGGCAAAAAGATATAATGCCCAATACATATTCTTCGCCGAAATCTGGCCGGTCGACTCCATGCCCGAGCCTCCATTTGCCATCACTGTCGCGCGCGGCATGAGGCTGTCCGTTTTCAGAATAGACAAAAAGAGACTTGATGGCTTCACCGAGGACCCCGGTGCGAGCCCGCTTTCCACTCTCAATCCCGTCAGACATTTCATCGGCAGGAACGCAGCGGTCGAAATCGCTCCTCCGCTATACAAGATGCTCGTCAGATTTTCAGGAGGCGCAATTCCCGGCTACGCGGCATATTTTGCCCTCTGCATCGGATTTGTCTCTATCTACACCATCCTGCGTGGCAGATACCGCCTGCTGCCGGTCATCTTGCTGATAGTCGCAACAGCGGCCATTCAGATCGCGAATTTCTCGCGGCTATTCGCTCCATACATGGCGCCGCGCCCCGAGATAAGTCCCGTGGAGATTGCAAGCATCCTTTCGGACATGCCTTCCCCGGCTAAATACGAGCCCCTGACCGTCCTGCCGCTCACTCGCGGCGCATCCGCCGCAACCAAGCAGCTCAGGCAGTTTTTTCCGGCAGCATCGCTATCCGCCCGTCACGATCCCGGGCTTCCGCAGGCTGATTTCATTTTCTACCCTATCGACGAGTCCCGCCGCTGGCTCTATGACTCATCACGCCTCAAACAATCCATTTCAGTCAACGACACCCGCCGCGAGACCATCAAGCGCATCACCGCCAGCCATCCCGGCATGACCGTCATCCCGGTATATGGCGGGATACTGCTCCACTCCGGCGCCGCATCCGGCCCCATGCCCCGTGTTGATAATTGATACGCCGGTCAAGTATAATTACCATTGGCCGGATGTCCCTGCAACTGACCCTGACAGCACGGCTAATATGAATATTTCTGAATCATGGAATCAATCGTATACACGATACTGCGACATGCGGCTGGAGCATTCTGCGACGCGATTGGCGGCACATTTCCGATCCATTCCATCGATGCGTTCTTCGCCGGCCTCTTTTCCATGCCGATCGCCGCAGGCACGCTCATTACCACAATCCTCACGATTCTCATCGCCGCACTTCTCGTCCCATTAAGCACCGCACTCGGCATAAAATCCGGCAAAACGCTCATCATAGCAGGCGCCGCCATCCTTTTTCTGATGATCACCGGCACCAACGCCGCATTCAACAAACTTCGCAAAAACTTCTTTTACAAAAGACGTCTCATCATCCCTCTCCATGCCGCGCGCGACGCCGGACTACACATCACCGGCTTCAAGGGCAATGGACTCGGACTCCTGCGAAACCTCAGCATAAACACCCCGCGAGGCTTCATCATCAGCGGCGCCGTCTTCGCGCGATGGTCACAACACCCCTCCGTCAAAAAACACCTCGACCAGATCGCCACCAGCGACGATCCCGCGGCCCTCATCGCTTCTCTCATCAGGAAAAGACCCCTCCCCTGGAGTTTCATACGCAAACTGAAAAGATCGCTCAAACAGCTCGGAAAATCTAAAATCATCACCCGTTCATCATTCCCCGGCGAGGACGGCTCCACGACAAGCATGGCAGGCGTCTTCGACTCTTTCTATTCAGAGCCCGACCTCGCGAGTTGCATAGCAACTCTCGCCAACGTGTGGGGCTCATACTATTCCGAGCGCGCCCGCGCGGCGCGAGACGGCATCCCGCCCACTCCCGCCCCTCACCATCTGCCGGTGATCGTCCAGCAAAAAATCGACCATTCCGTCTTCTTCATCTGCTGCTCTGCGAACTATCTCAACGGCAGGCTCGAAGAAATGCTCATCTCTCACGAATCACGGGAAACCGCGGGCCTCGTTGTCTACAACATGTTCACAAAAGGCATCCGGACAGCCGCCGGCAGCGAAACGATTCCCTTCGAGACGAGGACAGTCCTTCGCCTCGTCGACATCATGCAGCAGCTCGAAGCCTCTTTCGACAAACCCGTACAAATCGAAGCCGGACTCGCCGGCAACGAATTGTACATCTATCAGGTCCGCCCCCTCACAGGATTCAGACCGGTAGAAACCCTCACCAACTCATTCATTGTCGACATCGCTGATTTCCCACTGACACCGCTATCGCGTGACCTTTTTGGACTGCCAGGCACCATCAATGCAAGACTCGCACACAGACTCTCCCCATTCGGACTGCCGGCCGGCACGGAATTGCTGGTCGAAAAAAATGGCAGATTCCTCCTCGATTACAACAGGATGAGAAAATACATCAATCCATACTACCTCGCACTGCCGCAGTTCGCCATCAGATCGATCATCCCCGCGCTCACAGACATTTTCGCCATCATGACACCAGGCCGCCTGCACAAAAGATTCAAAATAGTTGACGCACAATTCTCTTCTCTCAAGACCTCCGGCACGGCATCCATCCGTACTTACCGCGATTCGGTTCTCCAGCCTCTGTTCAGACTCCAACTCGATCTATTCGAAATCACAGACTCCATATCGAGGAAATACGACGCGTTTTTCGACACGCTGTTCGACGGCAACCCAACGATAAAAGCACTGTCGCAGCAACTGAAAACAGCTCCCGTGGACTATCCGTGGAAAAGGATGATCGAATCACTCCGGCTGCTCGACCCCGAAAACCCCGCGGATGTCGCGTCATTCATCACCCGTTTCGGGCACTGGGGCAACCCGGAGGCGGAAGTCGCCGCTCCACGACTGGCAGACAGCATCGCCCAGTGGCTCCAGTCAGCCGGCTCTGCCGCGCCGGCTCCTCACCGACATGACATCCGCAACAAGATCGCCACCGAAATCGAAACGGCTCTCTCAGAACACTGGCGCTACAATTCATTCAACACGGGCATTGTGCTTTTCCGGCTGCTCGCAGGCAGATACCAATCTGTCATGGCGCTTCGCGAAGAGGTCCGGGACCGCCTCAATCGCGTGATGTCAGCCATCAGGCAGACAGCTCTTGCCACCGGCAAAAATGACGATGTGTTTTTTATGACCATCGACGAAATCGAATCAGGTACATATCAGGCCGAAACCATTGCGATCAGAAAAGCGGCCCATCGACAGCATCTCGACACAGCCCCGGAAGATTACCTCCCGGACAGTTCCCCGCCCGAAATCAGGGAGGGGAAAACTGTCGTGCCGTGCCTCGGTATCGGCATCGAATCCGCCGCCGGAAAGGCTCTCGTCACCGACATGCCCGTCCCCGCTGGCCCGGAGCGCCCTATCCTGATCATACCGAAACCAGACGGCATCTACGGCCCGATGCTCCGCGACATCTCAGCTCTCGTCATCGAAAAGGGCAGCCCGCTTTCGCACCTTGTACTGCTCGCCCGCGAAGCCGGCATCCCGGTGCTGATCGCAGGATCAGGCATCTCGAAAATCATCAATTCCGGCGACCCCGTCCACGCCGATGCCGCGAAAGGAACACTTACGATTGGATAACGGCGTATTCCTCGACATACTTCCGATACTGACACTCAACTTCTGCATGTTCGGCTATATCTTCGCCTACTACAGAATCTCGGAAAACAAACGGAGCATCGCCGGCATCCTGACACTCGTCATATCCATCGCTTTCACCTTTCTCAACAACCTGGGGATGATCCCCTACCTCGTGCTTTTTGTCGCGGCATTTATCGCCTCCGACAAACTCAGGCGCGAGCCAGCCGCAAAAATGATCCTGTTCGCCATCCTGCTTTTTTCCATAACGGTCATGCTGTTTCACAACAGCGGGTTTTCGGTCAGGACACTTAGGATATTCGTCTTCAACAACGCATTCGGACTCCCAATGGACGTCTTTGTCACGAAGATGGGCATCACCGATCCGGCAATCCACAGAATCATCGACGGATTCGTCCTGCGGCAAAGCGACTTCATGTTCAGCGTCACGACCCCTGGCGTAGTCTTTGTCACTTGCCTGCTGTACTCCTGGTTATTCATCTATCTGATGAAACAGACAGCGCGGACAGCCCCCGCGCCGGTCGATCCGGCCACGCTGAAAATGCCCCGCTGGACAATCCTGCTGCTCATCGTATCCTACGTCTCATTCAGGGCCATCATGCTCCTGCCATACGGAAAGTACGACCCTGGATCGTTTCTCTACAACGTGCCGGTATCACTCTTCAACAGCGCACTCCTGGTCGTTGCGCTACGGTATCTGCGTGAGTATGCCGGCCTGCCTCCCCCCGGCAAATCCATGTCGTGGCTCGTTTTTTCCCTGACAGCGGTCTTCTGGGCGCTCTACACGGTCAATCTCGGCAAGGAAATCGCACTCACCGTTTCGCTGCTCGTGTGGTCAGGCATACTGATGCTCTTCGTCCTCAATGGAATGTACCTGGTACTGATCGCACTCGGGCGGACAGCGGCGACGCGATCGTTCATCATCATCACCTACTGCATGTCCATCATCATGTTCGAGATGCTCTACCTGTTCTGCCTCATAGGAGCACTCGACCATATATTCGGCATCAGACAGCTTCTCCGGGCAAAATCCGCCCCGGCAGCAAACGATACTCAGATGGCCGACACTTTCCGGATGTTTGGATTCTGCGTAATAACGATCGCATCTATCCTCTTCATCACTTCAATCGTCATCAGCAGTAAAAACCCCTCAGCCGCCAAAGCTGACCTCTACTATAAATACGACCTGCCCGAAAAGGGACTCAAAGGCTACACCGCTTCCGAAAGTAACAATGAGATTCACATCACGGGCCCCGGCCATTCATACGTCATAGACAAATATGAATTTCCAAACAAAAAGGGATCGGTCGTCGCGGACAGCGTCACTCCCGCTCAAGCACAGTCATATTGCGCCGCGCGCGGAAAACGCCTCTGCACTCCCGAAGAATGGGCAATCTCATGCGTGGCCGGTGACCACAACGATACTTATTACATCCACTCCGACAAGAATAATTCCAACAAGCCCGTTTACGATAAATGCTCATGGCACGAAAAATATGACAAAGACTGGCATGACCGGTGCGGCAAATATCCAGAGTGCAAAAACAAATTCGGAGTCCACGACATGCTCGGAAACAAGTGGGAATGGGTGCACTCTCCCGCCAATCCCGGCCTCGCGGTATTGATGGGGCCAGGCGAAAACAACGGCTGCCAGCGCTGCACCCGCTGCGACTGGTCTGCCTTCTATTTCCCGGAACAACTCGGCAGGCTCCCCGCCGGCAAGATCGGATTCCGCTGCTGCGGGGATGCCCCGCCTCGATGACATTCCCTCCGATATGATGCTTTGCACGTATATGTGGAAATACGGCGGCCATTTCGGATATACTGATTAGCGACAACCGCGCAAATTGCCTCAGGCAGTATGTTTCTCTTGCGCAACTGGATACAGAATCATATAGCTGGCATAGTACCACGCAAATCCCGGCCTCAGCGGGTACGATGATCAACGGCAGACATGCCGTCTGCCGGGGTTTTGTCAAATACGGTTACAGACATGCCGCACCATCGTACCGGCATCGTACCGCCCCCCGGGGGGGACTTTCTTCTGTTGGAGCGCCATGCAAATCGTCGGGCTGTTATTCATTCTGCTGCTTGTATTTATAACACTGAAATTCGCGTTACGCATATTCGGGCATCTGCTGGACGTGTTCACATGGATCACCGATGACATACGGATCATGTTTTCGACCGCGTACAGACGTTTCGACAATTATGTCAATGCACGTATATCCACCATCACAAAGCCAAAAGACGTCAAGGAGCAGCCCCTTGAAATCATCCCCGCGCCGCCCGCCGAAAAAGCGGCCGCCGCCTTCGACGGAGACTGGGAGGTCACTGGCCACACCGGCAAAATCCATCTGGCAGAGACACCATCAGGCAACGCCGGCATCCCGGCAATATCCCATGACGACGGCCTTCAGGAAACGCTCAGGCACTCCAATCTGTCTGTCCATATAGCCGGGTCCATCGTCTATTTCCTGATCCGCACTGTCATGTGTTTTATCGAGGCATACCAGCGGCTACCCGAAGTTATCAACTCAAAATTCCCCCTTCTCAGCACCCTCGCCTATGTGAAGGTAATGCTCTGCATCCTGCCACTGGAAATCATCCGGAAGATACCGGACATTTATGGGTTGACCCCGATCTTCAGCACGGTGAAACAGATGGCGGCCGGATATGCGGTATTTCTGGCCTGCATCTATCTCGCCCGGCTCTTCGTCCCCTATGACACCGAATCATTTTTCGACGGCGGCGACGGCCCCCATCATGACAGACCAAAACACGCAAAAGCACTATGGCGAAGCGCCTCTCTGATCTACTTCATGTGGATCGCATTGCTCCTGATCGTCATACTCAATAAATACACACTATGGGCCGCATCTTTTTCCCTGTTTATGTCAGCCGCATATTTCCTGATGCCGCTGTGGAAAGACAGATCGGCATTATCACTCATTCGCACAGGGCCTCCAATCCTGTTTGCAGCCACAGGCGCGATCGTTACCATAGCGTATCCAGACTTCCTGCATCTGTCAGGCCATGCCTTTTCGCTGCCCGTGACACTGGCCCTGCTTGTGCCGGCCATCATCACTTATGCTTACTGGAAACAGCTCCTGGGCCCTGCCGCCGCCAGACAGTCGATGGCGGCAAAGTGCCGCACGGCAATAGATTTTTTCATCGCTCCCTTTGTCAGACTCATCGTGATCATCCCGGGGTTTTATTTTATCCTGATGTTCTACACCCTCAACCCGGCGATATTCGCTGCCGCCATCGTAACGACCGCGGCAGCGCTCATTGCCGTCAGCAAACTCACGATAACCGCGCGTACACCCTCTCGCCCTGGCTTTTTCACGGCATATTTCATCATCCTGTGGATTTCCATACTTTTCGTTCAGTCATACAACCGCATAGCGCCTCCGCAATCATCCTGCTCCGCCCTCACCGATACCGGCAGCAGGCACTGCATATTGCCCATGGAAAAATACCGCGAAAACGAATTCCTCACAGGCGCGCTTCCCTACGACACGATCCTGGACAGTGCCGAAAACGCCATGTTCGTTTCCTTCAAAAACCTGTCCGGATATGGCGCGATACTCAGGATCGATCCAGCCACAGGCCGACTCGACGACTATGTCGTAACGGACAATGATCTTTTCAGCCGCAGGATGTTTTATCCCGAACGATTCTGCATCGACAGAAAAGCCAGGCGCCTCTACTCCACGACCAAGAGCATGAACCACTTTCAGATACTCGCACTGGATTATTCCAATGACACGCTTCGTCTCTCCCACCGTATCAATTTTGGCAATTATGAGACCACCAACTGCGAGGTCGATACCACAACCGGCGATATCTACGTCATATTTCTCGGCCCGCCATACAGCCAGATCATCCCCATCGATGGCAGGGCATTCGCGCAAAAGCCCCCCATCCGCTTCGGTTCACTCGGCTACGCCGACTACTTCACGCTCAACGCGGATACCGGCCGCATCGTATCGCCATCACTTGACCCGAAACGCTATTTCGACCTGTACGATGTGAAAGTGAAACACGGAAACTTCACCAGCATCACTCGAAAACCCTTCCGTCTGTCCATCGCCCTCCCCGGTGGCGGCAAGTTGCCTGTCCCGCTGCCGACATTCGGCATAGCCGAGGACAAGGCTCGCAACCGCTTCTATTTCACTTGTCCCTTCCTCCGTCTTGTGATACAGGCGGACGGCGATGATTTCAGGATAACCAGAGTGCTGTTCGCTGGCAATTTCCCCCGCAAGATCGCGTACAATCCGCAACAGCGAATTCTGCTCGTGGCAAACTATGGCGATGGCACAGTCGATCTCGTCGATACCGACAGGTGGGAAATCGTCAAACACATTAAAGTGGGCAAGCTTGTACGCAGCGTCAGGGTAGACGAAGAAACCGGTCGCAATTTCGCAGTCACCGCCTGCGGCGTATTCGAATTGTTCGGCCCGGAAAAACAGCCTGGGCTCTGACTATGAAAAAGAGTACCTTACAGACAAAAAGGCATCATACCATAATCACGATCGCTCTCGTCGTGGCAGCGCATGCCGGAGTCCGCATATCGAACGACATTCTTTACACGGCCATCCACAACGCCATGAGGACCGGAAATACAGGCAGGGCTATCTCTCTGATGCGGTTTGTCGCCGTCAAAGAACCTGTCTTCTGGGCATCGCCGGGCCGCTCGGGAAAACCCGCCATCATACACGGCCTCAGAGACTCAGGCAGGACATGGAACGAACGCCACCTCTGGACCCTGCGCACGGGCAAGGGCATCCGCTCTTCCGCCACTTTCGCATCCGGTGCGGTGTATATCGGCAGCAATGACGACCATCTCTACAAGATAGACCCCGCCAGCGGCGCGGTCATCTGGAAATATGATACGAAGGGCGATATCGAGACACAGCCCCTTGTGATTGGCAATGTCGTTTATGTCGCGTCACACAAAGGGATAACGGCTCTCGATACCCGCAACGCAAAACGTATATGGCACCACAAACTCATCTGGGCTGAGTCGTCGCCATTACATGACCCCTCCACCGGCTACATCGTGGCCGGCAGCAACGACAACCGCTTAGTAGCTGTCAACCGCACCGATGGAAAACCAGCCTGGGTATTCAGAACACGGTCACCAGTCGAATCATGGCCCGCCCTGGCCGGAGGCAGGATTTTCGCCGCTACCAACGGGGGCGACCTGTATGCTATCGACGCACGGAGCGGCAGACAGCTATGGCACTTCATCGGATCAGGCACCATCGAGGGTCCGGTGCTGACATCGAAGGGGCTTGTCTTCGCTGCCTCCAAACGCGGGCGCGTTTACGCGATCAGCGCACATACCGGACGCCTCGTGTGGCGGCACGATGTGAAGGGCAGAGTCGAAGAGTCTCTCGGACTATCCGGCAGTTTGCTTATCATAGGAGACAACAAGGGGAAAATCACGGCTTTCGATCAGGCCACCGGCGCGACAAAATGGGTCTTCGCCGGGGCCGGCTGGGTGGAAGCCCCCATCACTTCACACGGAGACACCATCTTCGCAGCCTGCCACTATGGCTACCTCTACGCTATCGACGCCGGGACCGGCAAGCTGCGATGGAGATATCTCACGGGGTGGGACATCGACGAATCAGGTCCCCTTGCATTCGGCAATACTGTCATTGTCGGCAGTCTCGATGGATTCGTTTACGCGTTTCGCGCGCGATATACTGAATATCAATAGAAATTCCCTATCGCCGTGCGATAGCGCGACAGGACAGTTGGTTGGAGAAAAGTTACCTGATTACCCCTGAAACTCAGATGGTCAATAGCAAGATTCTTCCTCTTTTCTCCTCCATGATTTCGTCTGTAACCATCAGTTATTTTGCATTTTTCATTGGGGGTTGCTGTATCTTAGATTCAGGGGTAATCAGGTAAAGTTAAGCATATAAAGCTTTTTGGAAGAGGTGCGGAGAAACCTTTTTCTCGAAAAAGGTTTCTCCGGCAGGGAAATTCTAATAATTGTACGTATGACACTATTCGATGGTGATTTTATATATCCCCACACCTGTCACTGACGTGACCAGAAGTGTGCTATCATCGGCGAATACCGGTGAGGCAGGCCCTTTCAGTCCGTCAGCGATAGTGACATTCTTTTCCGCGCCTGCCGCAAGCCTGACCACTTTCCCCGTCCCGTACTGGCAGGCGACAACCGTACCGTCTTTTGCATAAGCTATGCCATCGACCATCTGGACAAGTTTACCGAACTGCACGGGAGCTGCCGTTGTGCCGGAGAGATCGACCGTGTAGACCTTCGACTTGATCGTCGCGGACACAAACAGAGTCCGCTCATCCGGTGACAGGGCAAGACCATTGGCGAAAGGTATGCCGGTCACGACTGGCTCGACTTCACCGTCCTTTGTGATCTTCACGACACTGCCGGCATCCGACTGAGACACGAGCAGAGTGCCATCTGCCATGAATACGGCGCCATTGGGAGTGGTGACATCCGCAAGCTTTCTGATTGATTTTCCGTCCGGCTGGATTTCCACAACCTTGTTGCCCGAATAGTCGAGAGCCACTGCTCGATTGTCGCGCGAACACGCCATCCCTGCCGCTCCGGCAAGACCGTCCGCGATTTTCAACAGCGTGTTGGATTTGATATCAATTTTATATATTGTGCCTCTTTTGTTTTCCGTGACGTAGATCGTCCCGTTGGGGCATATCGTTATGCCTTCGGTTTTTTCGAGTTCACCGGCGAAGAGCAGTTCGGATTTCGCAGCCGCATGAGCTGACGTTGCCGTGATACCTCCCGCAATGAATGTCACTGCCGCCATAGCGGCTATCCGTTTCCATATCCCTGCTGTTCTCATGCCGGTTGTCTCCCATCCCAAGTGTCAAAAGTGAAAAGCCCGCCACAGCGGGCGGGCTTTGATCGCAAGCGTATTACAGAATTGTTATGGAGCGCTGTGACAGTAGCTGCCCTCGTATTCCCAGATACAGCTTGCGGATTCACATGAGGCGCTATCAACGAAAGTGCCGCAATCAGGGCTGCCAGGATTGCAGTCGATGCTCTCCGTCGCTTCGCCGTCACAGCATATCCCGTCTGTCTGATTCATATCGTCACACGACATGCAGACAGAAAAAACGGAATTGCAATAAGGAGCGTCGCCTCCGCACGTGGCATAAGCGGGACAAGTCCACTGACATATCCCACCGTACCATACACAGGCGGAATTGCCACCGCAAGACCCTGCATCCATCAGGTACTGGCAGCCTCCTGGATTTTCGCCACATACTCCCAACCCTGAAAACCACGAACAGGCCGCGAAGCCGTTGCAGGCGCTTTCATCCGAGTTGGTAGAGCACCAGTTTTCCGTACAGCTTGTGGACCAGTCGCAAGTCGGGTCGGACTCGCAGGTCGACGAGTCCGCATGCGCCGCGCAGCCAGTGACTGTCTGTCTGGGGCCGCAGTACTCATTGTCGATCCACTCACACGCCGCATGCAGGTTGCAGTCGGCGTCCAGCATATACGTCTCGCAGAAATCTGAGGATTCCGGGTCTTCTCCGTTGCAGATAATCCCGTCTCCTGAAACGATACTGCAATAATCGCATTTGTTGATTTCTCCCCAGCAATACTGGTTGGTCTGACACTCGGCATTGGTGGAGCAGGTTACCGCCGGTATGCAGGTGGCATTTGCCGCCCATCGGCATTCGCTGTTGCTCTGGCACTCGGATTCGAGTCCGTATGTCGCACAATCCACATAGGTGACGGTTTCGCAATACTGCATGGGAGACCAGTTACAGCTCGATGACAGACTGCATGAAGGTTCGTCCGAGAACATGGAGCAGGCGCTGGTTTTCTGGTCACACTGTACGCCGGTCCATTCGCATGCCGCATAGGCGTTGCAGCTATACTGGTCATGGCTTGAGCACCAGTTGCCGCTGCAGATGGCGTTGACGTTATCCCAGTTGCAATGAAGATTGTTTTCGCACGTTATCTGATCGAGCATGGAGGCGCAATCTGTCGCGACGGGTTTATCCTGACAAACGGAAACATTCCACTCGCAGGCGGCGTCGAATATGCAGGCATTGTATTCAGTGTATGCGGCGCAGCCGGTGGCTTGCCGGGTCTGGCAGTATGTGGCGTTCCACTCGCAGGCGGCGTCGGTGGTGCATGCCGTGTAGTCGGTGTATGCCGAGCAGCCGGTGGCGGCTGCCTTGCATTGTATGTTGGTGTAGTCCCATGAGCAGGCGGGGTCGACGGCGCATGTCGCGGGGTCGGTGTACAGGGCGCAGCCGGTGGCGGCTCCGGGCTCGCATATCATCATGGAGGGATTCCATACGCAGCCGCCGATCGTCGTGCACATGCTTTCCATCTGTCCGTCGCATTGTGATTCGATCACGCAGTCGGAGCCGTTCCAGTAGCAGCCTGATGACATGGGACACATCGCCCCGTCGAGTCCGGCGCATTGCGCCATTTCGCATAGCAGTGTCGAATAATTCCATGAACACCCGTAGGCGGTGGTGCAGAGGGGCTCGGTGCTGTTGGCGGCGCAGCCGGTGGCTTGCCGGGTCTGGCAGTATGTGGCGTTCCACTCGCAGG
>CAZQSL010000003.1:35287-42034 GCA_964595945.1 uncultured bacterium | reverse complement strand
CGGCGTCGGTGGTGCATGCCGTGTAGTCGGTGTATGCCGAGCAGCCAGAAAGGATTTCGGGCTCGCAGATCATCGTGGAGGGATTCCAAGTACAGCCGGATGAAACCGCACATGACGGATAATCAGTGAACTCGCTACAGGAATTGGCTCTCTGGTCGCACTGCACGCCAGTCCATTCACATGCCGAATAGGCATTGCAGCTATACTGGTCGTGACTTGAACACCAGTTGCCAGCGCATATAGCATTGACAGTATCCCAGTTGCAGTGAAGATCGCTCTCGCACGCCACCTGATCGACTATAGAAGCGCAATCCGTTCCAGCCGGTGATTTGGCGCGGCAGTAAGAGACATTCCACTCGCAGGCCGCATCATTGGCGCATGAGGAATAGTCAATGTATGAGAGACACCCGGTGGGCGCGCCATAGCTGCAGGTGCCGAGGTCTCCATCCCATGTGCAATTCTGACTCGCCATACATTCAGGCTGGTATTTCGAGCCACATGCAGGATCAATGTAACATGTGCCATTATTGGAGTCCCAATAGCACCCCTGGGTGCCTGTGCAAACCGAGAAATCGCTGCCCTCGCAGGATGGAGTGGTGACACAGGACGCACCGGTCCAGGTACATCCGGCAGAATTTCCGCAGTCGATGGAGGAGAGCATGGAGCAATCCACCCTGGTTTCGCAGATATTGGAAGCAAGGTTCCACTGGCACTGCGAGTCGACCGAGCAGGCAGACTGATCGGTGTAAACGGAACAGCCAGCCGGGAGAGAGCCGAATTTGCAGATAGTGAAGGTGGAGTCCCAATAACAGTTCGCATCTTCGGCGCAGGTCATTGGGTTGAGCCTCGACATGCACGATCCGTCAGTTACGCAGCTACCGACAGTCGAATTCCACACACAACCTGCCGAAGCCGTACAGGCCACATAATCGTAGTTGCTCTCACAAATCACGGAAGCCTGTCCGCAGATGGCATTTGCCGAATCCCATCTGCATTCGGGAGTATTCATGCAGTTGGCCGCAGGGACATTACTGCAAGGCACGCTGGCGGCTATACAGGAGTTGTTGCCCATATCCCAATCACAGCTATACTGGCTTTCGCACGACAGGGAGTCGAAATTGTCACCGCATGCGAAGGTCCTGGCCTGGCACTGGATAGCGTTGGTATTCCATACACAGACCGGATCGACAGTGCAGGCATATTCGTCAGCATAAGCCGCGCAGTCGATGTAGTCGTTAGCCACGCAGGCAAGCCCGTTCCAGCGGCAGTGGCTGGGGAAGTCGGCGCACATGGACTGGGAATTGTACTCGCTGCATACTACGGGCATGTTGATTTCGCAGTAATTGTCGTAGCTGTTCCACGAGCAGTCAGGATCGTTAACGCAACTGGCCATTGACTCGTAAAATCCGCAAAGGGTATTGTTGGCCGGCTCACATATACTCAGCTCATAGTTATAGATACACATGCCGTTGGCCACGCAGGTTTCCATGGGATACTGTGAACAGTCCGGCATGGCCGGGCGGCAGGCGGAGGAGCCGGTATCCCACACGCATTCCGGATATCCCTGGCATGAGGATTCGGGCATGCCATTACACGGGAGATCGGCAACTATACACTCGCTGCTGCCGGCATTCCAATCGCAGTAGACGTTGTTCTCGCAGTCATATTCCGCGAACATGAGCGAACACTGGCTCACATTAGTACTGCAGGCGTTGGACAGCGGATTCCAGTAACATCCCAGCATTTCACATGAAGCGGAATCACTGACAAAGGGGCAGTTGGATGAGGATTTGTCAGAGCAATACTGATTGCCGTTGAAATCTATCCACATACACCTTTCCACCTGCCCGCAGCCAATTGATGAAAGCATGCCGCAGGATAGTGTCTCGACTGCCATGCACTGCCCGTTGTCGAACACGCAAGCACCTGGGTATACCGAGCACTCGGATTCTGTCTTGCCTTCGCAGACAAGCGGCAGGGCTTCGCAGACATTACCGCCGAGATTCCACCTGCATTTGTCTGAGCGGGCATCGCAGTTGATGATGTCGAGATACTGGCAGTTGTCAGAAGAATAATTTTCGTCGCAGAAAGAGCCGAGCCAGTTACACATCGGGTCAGAAGAGCAACTGATCTCGTCACCATGCTGGACACAGGGTGTCAGCGCGCCGTAACATCCGTCATTGCGCCAGTCGCACTGGGGATTCTCTTCACATATAGTGTCAACGGTGCGCGATTGACAATCGTAGACAGCAGGCTGACAGGCGGTGCCGACCCAGTCACAGTATTCACTCGAAGCGCATGAGAACTGATCGGTCAGAGCGCCGCAGATATAACCGGTATTTTCGGTACACTCGTTGGTTTCGCCAATATACACACAGGACGGAACCTGCGAACAGGAGAATTCGTCAAGAGACGAACAGGGTATCGAAGTATTGACAGTACATTGTGCCGCCTGGTAATCCCACATGCAGGAAGACTGCGCGGTACATGAGTACTCGTCGGATATGCTCGCGCATGCCGGCGGCACAGGCTCGCAGATGCTGCTTGCATTGTTCCACGAGCAGCCGGGGACGGTGGCGCATGATTCCATGTCGGTACCCGAACATTCGCCTCTCGTGTTACATTGATCGTAATCCCAGATACACGAGGGATTGGAGTTGCATGCCTCCATGCTGTAATTCGGACAGCTCGTCACGGGAGCGCACGCCATTTTCGAGGCATCCCAGAAGCATCCCGAATCGGTCTGACAGGCACTTTCCTCATACTGTCCGCAGTGCATGGAGGTGGATACCGAGCATGCCCAGTTCACAGTGTCCCACTGACAGCGATAGTCATTCATGCACCCTACCTGATTGTCCGCGTACATGGTCTCGCAACTGAAGGTGCAGTCGGCGCTTTCGGGCGATTCGTTTTTGCAGCATACACCGTCAGACAAATTGGACGCATCGCAGTACTGACAGCTTCCGGTGTTGAAATTGCAGTATTCGACTGGCGAACAGTCTTCGTAAACGACGCAGGCCGATCCGTTCGCGTTGCAGGAATACATCGCGTCCGACCACCAGCAGTAAATGTTGGCGGCACAGGAAGCCTTGTCGGCGATAGACTGGCAACTTTCGGGACCGGTATAGTCGCAGTATCCGCCCTCAGTCCAGATACAGCCGGAAGTGTTGAGACATATCGACTGGTCGGTCACTGTAGGACACGGCTTGGCAATGGGGGAGCAGAGGGCGCCTGACATGTCCCACTGGCACGCGCCACTTGAGTAACAGGCCGTTTCGCTTGTATACCTCGTGCAATCATCGAAAGATTTTATTACACAGTCCATCCCGGTCCATGTGCAGGCAGACTGGGCCGTGCACGACGCGTCATCGGCGAATCCGACGCAGAATGTGCCGCCATCGGCGCATGACGCCCCAGTCCAGACACAGGTCGGATTGATAGAACATGCCGCTTCGGAAATGTTGGTTTCGCAACCGGGGGCTTTCTGCTGGCAGTAGTTGAATTCATAATTCCACGCGCAGTCGCTGCTGTATTGCAGACATGACGTTTCATCGGTAAGTATCGAACATGAGGGGGAGGGTGTCGCGCATGTACCGCTCTGCGTGTCCCAACTGCACCCGTTCATCGAGCAGTCCGTTTCGATTGTGAATGTTTCACAGACCGGGCGCAGATCGCAGTATGTGGAATTCCACGAACAGCGCGTGTCGATTTGGCAGGCGTTGTAATCGACATAAGCGCTGCAGATGTTGACCGGTCTGTACATGCAGCCGCTTTCATTTGTCCATACGCACCTTGTATCGCCCGTACACATAGCCTGTTCGTTGCGTTCCGGGCACTGCGGCGATGTCGACAGGACGCATGATCCGTATGCCGAATCCCAGTGGCACCCGGTTGCCGCCGAACAATCCGATATGTTCTGGATCGTTTCGCACGAAGGCTGCAATGTGGAGCATGAAAGGCCGTTCCATGTACAGTTCGCATCGGCGAGGCACTGGGCATCAGTGGTGTAACTTACGCAGGATGTGTCCATCTCCACGCATGATGTCCCGTTCCACGAGCACACCAATTTGCTGGCGCACGACTCGGAGTCCGTGTAGACTTCGCAGTACGCCTGCGGCCTGGCCTGGCAATAGACTCCGTTCCATTCACATTCGGCATTGTCGCTGCAGTTGGCGTAATTCACATACTGACCGCACGAATCGGTCTGCGCGATGCCGCACGAATACCCGTCCCACGCGCAGCCGGACACCTGATTGCACGATGTTGCGTCGTATATCGCTTCGCACACCTTTTCGGTGCAGCTTTCGTTGTACCACATACATGAGGCATCCGTTGAGCATGAAGTGTAATCTCCATACGCGGGACATCCCGTCTGGGTCTTGTCCATGCACATGGGCATGTCGCCGGAGTGCCATTCGCAGTCGCTTCTGGTGACACAGATTTCTTCCGGAAGCGCATAGCACATCTGCCTGTCTTCGCACGACGTTCCATTCCATGAGCAGAATGTATCGTTAGCGCAGCTCGCTTCGTCAGTATAGGCCTGACAACCCGTCAGCTGTGCTTCGGCGCAATAGAACACGGTCATATCGCCTGTTTGCATCGATTGCCACTGGCAGGAGTAGTCTGATCCGCATGATATGGCGTCGGTGTAGGAACTGCATGATGGCCCCTGGTTGCAGTCAGGGCTTTCGAGTGTTTCGAGGTTGCAGCATATCGAGTCTTCGAGATTTCCCGGATCACAGTATGAGCAGGTGGATATCTCCATATTGCAATATTCATTGGGCGAGCAGTCATAGGGTTCGGCGCAGGCGCCGCCCTGGGCCTTACATTCGCCTGTCCCGTTTTTCATCGACCACCAGCAGCCTGGCTCTGGATCACAGGTTATTTGATCCGTGATCGCCGGACAGTAACTGTTGAGGTTGACGATACACTCCGTGCCTGTCCATTCACATATTGACTGGTATGAGCAGGCATCCATGTTTGTGAAGCCCATGCACGGGTTATTGGCATTCTGGCACGCTGGCGAGGCGCCTTCGCCATTGCAGCATATATCATCCGTCACATTGGCCGGGTCGCATGCAAGACAGAATTTGCCTGTCCCCGTGCCACCATCATCTATAGCGCAGAATTCGCCGTATTCGCATTCCTGCTGTTCGGAGCACGGAAGGCTGGCGCCTTCGGGGCATCCGTCATTGGATGGGAGCCCGGCCTCCGCAGGGCATCTGTCACATGCGTCAGGGAGTATATCCCCGTCGGCGTTCGCGGGTGCGTCCGCCTGGCATGAGAACGTGCACACGTTACAATTTGGTTTGTCCGGACTCGATGCGGCACAGTCCGCGTTGGTCGCGCACTGTATCGGACAGCCGTTATTAATTTCAAATCCGTATTCATCAGGACATGCGTCGCATGTACCGGTGATACCGTCGGAGTCATTATCGACTGGTGGCGTGGCAACGCATTTGTATTCGCACTCGTCGAATATCCCGCTGCAACAGTCACCGGCTACAGATGCTTTCATCCCATCCGCGACACAGGCGCAGTCGCCGGGACACCAGGCATGTGATTCCTGCCCGCCGCCGCTTACCGTATAATCACATGTTCCGTTGTTATTGCACACGCAGTCTATCGCGCATGACTCTGTCGTTTCGCCATCTATCTGGCTGCACTGTCCATCTCCGCAGTTACTCAGCGCACAGTCTGCATAGCACCAGTCGCGTGTTTCGTTGGCGTCACAGATGCCGTTGTAATTACACGCGCAGTCGCTGGCGCATGATTCCGGTGACTCCCCTGTCCATACTTCGCAGAACCCATCATTGTCACAAACGCCGGGTGCCTTGCAGTCGTCAGACAAACCCGATTCTCCCACGCAGCACGTGCCGTCATTTTCCTGTATCGGATCGCAGAATCCGCATGCCGAACCCGCATTGTCCCATCCACAACCAGGCATGGTGCTGCACATGACCATATCTGTCGCAGTTGCGCATACGGGCTCGTGACAATCCTCTCCGTAGGGGTTTTCTCCGTTGCAGCATACGTTGTCCATTGTGTCTGATACCGAACACGCAGTGCATATCTCATTTGTGCATGTCTGGTTTTCAGTACAATCCGAACTGAACAGGCACTCTCCTGGGCCGCCGCAGTCTCTGGATGCCGGATTTTCTCCATTGCAGCATATCGCGTCTGTAGTATTGGTAACGCTGCATACCATGCAGACGTTGTTGGTGCAGGTATTGCCGGTAGAGCATTCCGAAGGACTTGAACATACTCCCGGGCCGCCACAGTCTGTCGATGAGGGGTTTTCTCCGTTGCAGCACACACCATCCGAGGTCGCGCTCACGCTACATGTCGTACATATATTATTGATGCAGGTATTGCCCGTACCGCATTGCCCCGGCTCAGCGCATACCCCCGGGCCGCCGCAGGCTGTCGATGCCGGATTTTCTCCGTTGCAGCATATCGCGTCTGTAGTATTGGTAACGCTGCATGCCGTGCAGACGTTGTTGGTGCAGGTGCTGCCGGTGCCGCACTGCGAAGGGCTTGTGCATACACCTGGGCCGCCGCAGGCTGTCGATGCCGGATTTTCTCCGTTGCAGCATATCGCGTCTGTAGTATTGGTAACGCTGCATGCCGTGCAGACGTTGTTGGTGCAGGTGCTGCCGGTGCCGCACTGCGAAGGGCTTGTGCATACACCTGGGCCGCCGCAGGCTGTCGATGCCGGATTTTCTCCGTTGCAGCATATCGCGTCTG
>CAZQSL010000003.1:0-35187 GCA_964595945.1 uncultured bacterium | reverse complement strand
GCCGCCGCAGTCTTTCGATGCGCTACTCTCTCCGTTACAGCAGATCCCGTCGGAAGTGTTATTGACACTGCATATCGAACAGGCATTGTTGACACATGTGTTTCCTGTGGAACACTGCGCGGGATATGTGCAGATGCCAAGACCGCCGCAGTCTTTGGATGCGGGATTTTCGCCGTTGCAGCACACTCCGTCGGAGGTATTCGTGCTTGAGCAGGTTTCGCATTTTTTGGTGGTTGGCGAGCATGTCTGGCCGGAAGCGCATGACATGTTTGAAGCACACATTTTTTCAGCGGTGCATATCCTCATCATCGGGTCACAATAACCGGAGGAACACTGCGAATTGGCCGAGCAGGTACATGAGTCAGGTTTCAGTCCCGAGGTTGCGCAGACATCCGCGACCGGGCACACGCCAGAGGAGTTCGGGGCCGTGCCGTCAGGGCACTTGCATGAATTTGTGGAGTTGTCGAGTAATAGCCCCGGAGCGCAGGCGCATGACATGGTGTCAGTTGCCGGGATCTTATTGTTGGGGCAAGCCGCCGTACACGTGCCGTTTTCGACAAAAGGCATTGCCGCCGGACACACGCAGTCCCTGATCGCCGTGGCGGTATCGTCGACCTTGCCGCCGCCGCAGGCGGAGACACATGAAGCGAGCCTGACATCGAAATACCCGTTGTCCGGACAAATACACTGGCCGGCCGTATCTCCAGCCGTCTTGTCGAGCGCCATGCCACGCGATGCGCAGTAGGCTTCCATCGCTGGATCGACAAGTCCGGGATTGCTCTGTGCGTTGGTAGGATCGGTGCCGGCGTCGATTTCCGCCTTGTCGCCGTACCCGTCCTTGTCGGTATCCGCCGCGTACGGATTGGTTTTGAATATCTTTTCATCCATATTCAGCAGGGAGTCATCATCGCAGTCGAGTTCGGGATACGCGTTGGCGTCACACGCGGTCGCCATACATCTCTCGTCTGTTTTAGTGTATGCGACTGATTTTTCGAAAGGATTACAGTCAACACCATTGAGCACGGCATCGCCATCGCAGTCAGCGAAAGAATCATTGGCATCGCAGCCGCAGATGGTATCTTCGTCGATGCGGCCATCGCCGTCATTATCGATATTGTCCTGCGATTCTTCGTCGATACGCCTGTCGCCATCGTCATCGAGCCCGTTGTTGCAAATCACCTGGCCAGCCACGACGGCGGGAGAGTCTTCGTCGATGAGTCCGTCAAGATCATTGTCCATATTGTCCACGGGGTCTTCGTCGACTCTGCCATCGCAGTCATTGTCGACCTTGTCTCCGGGAGCCATCGGTGTTTTTGCGCACTGGTAGCGGGTGATCGTCTTGACGACTGACTTCTCGACACCGGCAAAACTGACCTTCAGCGTAACCGGGATCGAAGCATCGGCCGCCGCCGCCGGGCTCACGGTGAAGATCGTGGATGCCTGCGCGTAATAGTACTGCGCAACCGCCTCGGTGGTTCTTGCGACTGAAAGCCCGCTGATGGGTTCGAGCAACGCATAGACCGACTCGCCGTTGACATCGAACACTACGCTCATGCCCGACTGAATAGGCGCGCCGGACCTCACCGAAATGCGGCCTTCTACATCTGTCGACCCATCGGCGTTCCACCTGTTAAGCGGCGTGATCATAAGGCTGATATCCTGATCGGTGAACACATAAGTATCCGCCGACGACACGGCGGTTTTCACACCGGACGACACGATGGTCTTGGTCACCTGCCCATAAGCGTCGCGCGCGGAAAATTCGAGCGCGCGAGTACAGTCGGAAAGTTTGTAATTGTCGAGAGAAAATGAACCGGAGCTGTCAAACACCGCGCCGGACAGTCCCATGATATTTTCGCCGTTCATCATCACCTGGGTGCCAGGTTCGACCGAGCCCATGATGCTGATGTAAGGACATTCGATAAAACCGTCCACCGGCTTGATAATCGTCAATTGCGGAGCGCCCACCACATCGACGCTGACCGATGCGTCAGCCGACTGGCCGTCCGATGTCGAGCACGCGACGGAGATCATGAGTGATCCGGCGTCATTTGCCGTGACGGAAGTATTGAAACTGCCATTTGGCGAAAGCGACATCGGAGACCCATTCAGGCTGCACGAAGCTCCCGCCGAGGCGTTGCCGGAGACCATGATGCTACTCTTGGATAGCGGGATTTTCGACCCTTCTGGAGGATTAGTTATACTGACGGCAAGAGTTTCTGCTTTCTGCTCGCCGGATGCTTCGCTGCCGTCATCCGCTGCAGGCTGTGTTTCATCTTTTTTGTCCGCAGGCGCATTGCCCGGTGGATTTGCCGCGTTTTCTTTCGTTTCTTCCTTACTCTTGTCATCTTCAGGCTTGGCGCCGTCCTTGTCTCCGGTTTTCGACTCATCTTTCGCGTCGGTTTTGGCATCATCTTTAGTTTCATCTTTCGAAGGTTCGGGTTTAGCGGCATCAGCCTGTTTTGCGCATTTGCCTTCTACGCAGCTTTTGCTGCAGCATTCGTCTTTGCTCTGACACGAATTATTGTCAGGGATACACGCGCCGCCCTCTTTCGCCTGCTCATCCTTCTTCTCTTTCGCGGCGCAGAGTCCTTCGTCACAAGCGCCCGAGCAGCAGTCCTTGTTGGCCGCGCACTGCACGCCATCGGCAAAACACGCGCCGCCCTTGATTGCCTGCTGTTCGTTGACGCACTTGTTTTCGACGCACTTGCCCGACCAGCAGTCTTCGTCCTTGTCGCACTTGTTCTTTTCTTCATCACTCATCGGCTTGGGTTCCGAAGGAGCCTGCCCCGGAGGCACCGTGACCGATGTCCCGCCCGGCACATCTACCGTCTGGCCCTGCGCCTCGACCTGCACGAGGCCGTCGTAGGTTGTCAGGTTGGTCGTGTTTTCAGCCGTGTTTTCCATATCGAACACCGTGCCGCGCACTCCTGCGACAGCGGTCGGAGTCGAGATGTTGAATTGTGAATTCGGATTGTTAAGCTTCTCGGCCTTCGCCTTGATCTTGCCCGAGAAGAGGTCCATATTCGTCGTCACCGTCTTGGTGCGCGGATCGACGTCTATGCTCTTGACCGTAAAATTGGTAAACGGAGTAAGTTTGATGACATTTGCCGAACTCCACTTCACGACGGCGGTCGATTTCGCCCCGGTCTTGACCATGGTGCCATTGGGGAGCTTCATACCGTCCTTGGCCGGCGTCCAGCCTTTACCGGGCAGTTGCACCTGCACATCGCCCACGGGCGTTGACAGTGTCGCACTCACCGGAAAAGCCCGAAGGTAATCCATGCGCGCAAACAGCGCTACGAGGAACACCATCAGTATCCCTGCAATTCTGATTGTTTTCTTTGTCATCTCAATCACTCCGTTGTGTCTCATAATAAAAAAACCCGGCACAAATCATCCGGGATAGCTGCTAAGTGTTGTTGTTTTGATGTTTTGTCGATGTCATGTTTCACTTTTCTTCCGAAAAATGCGTCCTGGCAAATTTCTGCCTGAATTTTGTTAAATACCAAAACCGGTTTTTCCCTATTTTACCATTTACATTATTGCATATTTGTTTATTACAGTATGTGACCCTCATCACTTTTTTTCAAATATTCCAATTTCTTTTTATCAATATGCCCACAGCGGATAATTCCAAACGAATATTTCCTCACAGGCAACCAACTCGAAAACACGCTGGATTCAAGCTCATATTTCAGTCGATACACCTAAATAACAACAATACACCGTCACAATGTGTTGCCTGTCGCCATGAATAACCGGGCACTGACAACCGAGTGGATTCACTACACCGCCACGCAAAACAGCATCGCTTATACGAAACAAACGACGCAAGCCTGCACGCAAAACACGTCCGCCCATCCTAAATCCTGTTTCGCAAGCCGCCCGTATTGAGTATCGTGAATTCATTTTTGTTGATCTGAATGTAACCCATTGTTTCAAGCGTCTTGAGAGCCCGCGTGAGAGTTTCCCTCGTCGTGCCGATGATATTTGCGAGTTCGGTCCTGCTGTGTGTGACCTTGACAATCAGGCGGCCAGACTTTTCGTCTTTGGCATCAGGCGCGATTTCGAGCAGAAAGCGCGCAAGGCGTCCGCACACGTCGAGAAACGCGAGACTCTCTATATGCTCATTGGCCTTCCTGAGCCGCCGGCCAAGCTCGGTCAACAGCTTAATCGCCATCTGCGGCTGCTGCTCCATCTGTCTGAGAAAATCCTCCCGTCTCAGCGCGACGACTTCCGTAGGCTCGATCGCTATGACCGATGCCGACCGCGGCCCGCCATCAAGCAGCGAAAGTTCGCCGAAAAAATCGTTTTCCCTCAAAATACCGACTATGAATTCCTTGCCTTCATCATCATCGAGCACCACTTTCACGGCACCGTCAAGCAATGTGAAAAATGTATCTCCGACATCCTGTCTGTGGATGATTATCTCATTCTTTTCAAATTTTTTCAGCACTGCCACCTTACTCAGCAGATCGACTTCTTCGTCACTCAGATCAGCAAGCAGAGGAGCTTTTTTTAGAGCATTTTTAGTATTCTTCAGCATTATTTCCCCTCCGGACTGTTGTCACACCAATCAATTATCCATATTTCGTCAACACCTGCAAAGCCAAACGGGTGAATTTATTATACCATTAAACCCTGAGAAAACAAACATTTCATTGTCCTCCGACTACAAGACTTTTCACCCTGATAGCAGGCCCTCCATTGTCGACCGGCATACCCTGTCCGTTTTTTCCGCAGGTGCCCGGCATTGTGAGCGCAAAATCACTGCCCACCATATCCACATTGGCAAGCGCCTCGAGCACCATGCCCGACACGGATACATCTCTCATCATTTCCTGCAATTCGCCATTTCTGATCAACCACGCCTCGGCTACGCTGCATGTGAATTGTCCCGTTTCGGTCGAGACATACCCGCCAAATGCCCCCTTGAGCAGCAGCCCGTGATCTGTGCCGCGGATCATTTCATCAAGCGATTTGTCCCCCGGCTCGATAAATGTGTTGCTCATCCGCACTATCGGACGGCATGATGTGCTCTCCGCCCTGCCCGATCCGTTCGGAGCCACTCCGAAGTGCGCCGCCGTTTCGAGCGTGTGCATAAAATTCTTCACCACCCCTTTTTCCACCAGCACGCGCCGCTGCGCCGCGACTCCCTCCGAGTCATAGGCATACGAACCCCATGCGCCGGGGATCGTCGCGTCATCGACGATGGTGACAAGTCCCGACCCGACCTTTTCGCCCATCTTGCCGGCGATGATCGACTCGCCTGCCCATACCAGATCAGCCTCGCAGTTGTGCCCGAATGCCTCATGCACAAAAAGCCCCGTCACGGACGAATCAAATATTATCGGAAAATTACCCGAGGGAGCCGGACGCGCACCGAGCAGTTCGACCGCGCGCCGCGCGGCGGGGACACTGATCTGCTCGGGCGTAAGATTCTTCACAAGCTCCCACCCTTCGAGGCGGCCGGCGCTCTCGAATCCAAATTGCCGCACGCCATCTTCCACAGCTACCGCCCTGAGGAATACCTTTGTCCTCACCGTTTCGATTTCGAGGAAAGTCCCGAAGGTATTGGCTATGAGGAGTTCGCCGCCCGAGTCAAAATAGCTGAGCCTCGTATTGGCAATCCTGCCGTCAAATCCACGGGCAGCCGACTCCAGTGCAGAAACGGTTTTCACTTTTTCCGCGAGCGGCACGCAGGCAGGATCGATCTCCGCACCCGCTGTAACACGGTCCCTCGCAGGCTCCACCTGAGCTACCGACGAACGTTCGCCCACATGAGGCGCTGCCGCCCTGGCCATCTCCAGCGCCTCGGACAGGCATGCCCTTGCCGAATTTTCGGACACGTCGCACGACGACGAAAAACCCCATGCGCCATCACGAAGCACCCGCACTCCAAGCCCCTGCCCCGTCGACGCGTGCACCTTTTCCGCGCGCCCGTCCTGTATGTCGATAGAGGCGCTCCTGCTGCGCCCCACTCTCATGTCTGAAAACTCCGCTCCCGCCGCCCTGGCGTCGGCCATCAGCCCGAGCATGATCCGTTCATCCATCGCTGATTTCTCCATTCATTCAAATCCCGTCAGCTACACATTATAACACCATTCGCCTCCCGGCGCTAAAAAGGCCGCATTGGCGTTATGCTTTTTGTAGCATAATTGTCAAATTGAATTTCATACATAATATAAAGGAAGCAGCGTCCCGCGCCGCCAGACCGCGGGAGAGTACAACATCATGGCGATGAGGAAAATCAAAACACATCCCTCACCGCTGCCATCTCAGGAGGCTCGAATGGCTTCGAAATACAAAGGCTACATGGGAAAATACGCGATCGTCAACCTTTCGACCGGCGCGATCACCGAAGACGATGTTTCCGACAGAGACCGCGAACTTTTCCTCGGCGGAAAAGGCCTCGCCACAAAAATGCTCATGGACATCCAGAAACCAGGCGTCGACCCCTACTCGCCCGAAGCCCACCTCATCATAAATACCGGCCCCCTCACCGCTGCCAACGCCCCCTGCTCAAGCCGGTTCAACGTCACCTGCAAAAGCCCGGCCACCGGCGGCATCGCCACGGCCAACTGCGGCGGCAATTTCGGCATGCAGCTCAAAAAAGCCGGCTTCGACGCCATCGTCATCACCGGCAAATCCGACCACCCCGTTTTCATCGACATCACGGACAACCACATAGAAATCCGCGACGCTACCGACATGTGGGGCATGGACACCGAAGAAGCCCAGGAACATCTCGGCCCCAAAGGCGGCAAAGCTGTCATCGGCCCCGCAGGCGAAAACCTCGTCATCTACGCTGGTATCGTCTCCAACGAACGCATCGCCGGCCGCTGCGGCGTCGGCGCCGTCATGGGCTCGAAAAAACTCAAGGCGCTACGCGCCATCGGCACCCAGAAAGTGCCTGTCGCCGAACCCGAAAAATTCAAAACCATCGTCAAATCATGGATCGACACCCTCAAGGCTCACCCCTCTACTGGCGAACTCATGCCCCGTTACGGCACCGCCAACATGGTCAACAAAATCAACCTCGGCAATGCGTTCCCCACCAAAAATTTCCAGCACGGATTCTACGAACACGCTGATAAAATCTCCGGCGAAACCCTCGCCGACACCCTCCTCGTCAAAAACTCCGGATGCACCACCTGCCCCATCCGCTGCGCGCGCGTCGTCAATGTCGAAGGCAAGGACGTCAAGGGCCCCGAATTTGAAACCCTCGGCCTCCTCGGCTCAAACATCGCCAATTCCGATCTCTACCTGATCTGCAAATGGAATCGCGAAATGGACCTCCTCGGCATCGACACCATCAGCTGCGGCAGCACCATCGCATTCGCCATGGAACTCAACGAAAAAGGCATCCTCAAATCCGAACTCGAATTCGGCCGCACCGACAACATATCGAAAATCCTCGACGACATCGCCCACCGCCGCGGCGTCGGCGACATACTCGCTGACGGCGTCAAAAAAATGGCCGCAAAATACGGAGGCGAAGAATTCGCCATCCATGCGAAAGGCCTCGAAATCGCCTCCTACGACCCACGCGGCGCTCACGGCCTCGGACTCGGCTACGCCACCGCCAACCGCGGCGGATGCCACCTCAACGCAGGCTACCTCATGTATCTCGAACGCCTCGCACCCATCAACATGGACCCCCTTTCACCAAAATCCAAAGAAGCCTGGAACGTCATGCAGCAGGACCTCCTCGACGCCATCAGCGCCTGCGGCTCCTGCCTCTTCACATCATTTCTCATGATCCCGAAAGTGGTCCACGGCATCAAACCCTACGGCACAGTGTCAAAAATCGTCACGAAAACTCTCGGCGTCTCCGGCCCCGCCATCAACCTCACCATGAACCTACCTGACGCCATGACCAATTTCCACATCGACGAAATCCTCCCCCACTCGCGCGCCGTCGAAGCACTCACCGGCATACCCATGTCATTCGGCAAATTTACCAAAGTCGGCGCGCGCGTCTTCAATCTCGAACGCCTCTTCAACCTCCGCGAAGGCCTCACCTGCGCCAACGATACCCTCCCGAAACGTCTCACTCATACCCGCAACATACCCGACAACCCAAAATCCGTCGTTCCCCTCGACCGCATGCTCCCCCGCTACTACCGCTCACGCGGCTGGACCAAAACCGGAGTGCCCACAAAAAAGAAACTCAGGAAACTTGGCATGGAGAATATCGCGCCCGGCATCCCGGAATAATCCCGAATCATGCTTTATATATTGTTTGTTTGAAATTAGCTATGGAGAAACCTCTTCCAAAAAGCTTTATTTGCTTGCCATTTCTACAAAACACGTGTTATTTGCTCTTGGCACTGCGATAGCTGATTTCTATTGCTGACCGCGATATCCTCTTGGACGCAACCCGGTGTGAAGCCTGTCGGGAAAAGGTCCGGTGGCGATGTTGCGCGGGAGCTTTCAGTATTTTATGTAGTACAGGATGAGTTTGATATATTCGTTGGTGACGGCTATCAGGCTGTCTTCGGAACGCCACCATGAGTCAAGATCGACAATGGGGCGGGTGGCGGAGACGACCGTGATGGTGATGCCAGAGTCCCGGAATACCTTGCGCGCCGACCACCGCACGCGGCGGGTGTGGAAATTGGACGTGACAAGGATCGCTGATTTCAGGTGATGGCTTTTCATGAAGCTCAGCAGTTCGATGGTTTCTTCGTATGTTGACGTCCCTTTATTGATCACAATGATGTCGCGCTGGGGTACGCCGTATTTGCGGAGTGACATGGCGTTGAGAGTTGCTTCGTTGACGGACTGGCCGAGTGCTTCGATCGAGTTGTCGACGACATCGCCGCCGGTAGCGACTTTTGGCGCATATTTGTTTTTATAGAGGAGAGCGGCGGCGGCGGGACGCTCGACAGGTGAGCCGCCGTAGACATAGATGATCTGTGCCTCGCGGGGGGAGTCTGTTTTTTCGAGCAGGTTGCCGAGATACCGGGGGATGGCGCCAGTGATGGTAAAGACGATGAGCGCGATGATGAGCGCTGTCCTGAGGCAGCAGCAGGAGCTGTGGTGAGTTTTCGAACTGTTTGCAGTCATGGCGGCGTCCGGATTGTGGAGGATTTCAGAGCAGGCCTTCGGCGATGAGTTCGGACCTGAGACGCGCGGCGGCTTTGCGCGCGGCGGCTATCGATGAGGGAGAGGTGATGGCGCCTGAAAATGCGGCCTGATTGTAAGTAGTGGCAATGGTGTCGAAATGCTGGACGATGACGGGCGGGAGCATCGCGGTGATGTCGGATGCGGTTGCGGCGGCTGGGACGGATATGCCGGCGCGGCGCAGGTCGGCGATGGTGGAGAGATAGATCGCCGCCGCAGCGCGGTTGGCAGGCGGAAGTTGTGATGCCTTTGCGTCGATGAGTCGCGCGCGGATCAGATAGATTGCGATGATGAGCAGTGCCGCGAGAGGGACGGCCATATATCGTGTGTCGAGTGACCCGATCGAGTGTGGGATGCGCGCGATAACGGCGTCTTTGATATGGTCGAAAGCGGCGGTGAATTTTTTGTGCGCGCGGGCGAGATACTTATCGTATATCAGCGACAGGGGGGTGGTTTCTTTAGTGAAGACAGGCCCTTCCATAGAGCCTGGTGTGGGATCGAAAGTGAGCCATCCGATCATGGGAAAGTAAAGCTCGACCCATGCGTGGGCGTCGCTGCCCTTGACTTCGAAATAGCCTGTGAATGCGTTGTATTCGCCAGGGGCAAAGCCTGTCACGAGACGTGCAGGGATATTTGCTTCGCGCGCGAGTAGCACCATGGCGCTTGCGAAGTGCTCGCAAAATCCCTGTTTGGATTCGAAAAGGAAGTAATCGATGGAGTTGCGGCCCATGGGGGTCTGCGGGATTTCGAGATTGTAGGAATAGTTTTTCATAAGATGTTTCTGGATGGCGATGACCTGGGCGAGAGTGGTAGGCTTGCCGTCGGTGAGCTGGTGTGAGAGGCGGCGCATGCGGGGGGTCATAAACGCAGTGGAGCAGTACTGTTTTTTGGATTCAGGGCAGACAGTGGGGTGGAAAGCCGAAAGAGTGGCGCGGTCGACTTGGGGGATTTTCGAGACGACGGTGTAGACGGTGCCTTTGTCGAGGGTGGCCGGCACGCGCATGCCGAGGTGTTCGTCGACGATGATCATGGACATCGGGAAATATACCATGTCGGGGCGGTAGGCGGCATAGATGAGATTGGGCATTTCTTTTTCGAGGTAGTAAGACTCGTAGACTTCGCTGGAGTAGAGCAGTCCGGTGGCGAAGTCGGCCATGCCGAGTTTCGTGAGGTCGAACATGGATGATTTGCCGGCTTCGGAGAGTTTTTGTCCCGAGAGGTTGGAAATCTGCCATCCTCTGCCGTTGAATCTGTCGAATACGAGGCCGCGATGGTATGAGTTGTAGGTCGATTTGACACGCATGACGAGTTCGTTTTTCAGTCGCATGCGGCTTTCGAGACTGATGTTGGGGACAAATCCGAAATAGGCGTCGCCACTGCCGAGGTACTGTTCTTCCAGGAAT
This sequence comes from uncultured bacterium, assembly GCA_964595945.1. Lineage (GTDB taxonomy): Bacteria > UBP15 > UBA6099 > UBA6099 > JAJRTR01 > CAZQSL01. The sequence continues at coordinate 24,652 of CAZQSL010000003.1, read as the reverse complement.
GTTTCGGCATCGGAGGCGCCCCCTCCGGCAGCGAGGCCGGAGACTGTGCCGGGGTACATGATCTGGCCGGAAAACTCTTCCACCTTGCTTTTTATCGAGCCGGACACCGGCAGGCCTTCGAGCGCGTGCATCTGATAGCGCGGGATGGCGAAGAAAAAGACCGGAAAACCGAGCGTGAAGAGCGCGAGTACGATGCCGACGAGTCTGAACAGTCCCCTGGGCGTGCCGTGCAGCGTCGCGTCTTCGCTGATTTCCTGCATGTGGTACAGCACGATCAGATAGAGGGCGACGATGATGAAAATGAGCATGTAGATGCCGTAGTCAAACGTGCGGGTGAGGACTCCGCCGACACACATCAGCATGAATGCCGAGAGCAGCGAATAGATCAGGTCTTTGCGGCGGGGGAGATCGAAGCTGTGGAGCACTTGCAGGTAGATGAGGAGTTCGGTCAGTACCACGACGTGATATCGCAGGGTGTAAATCATCTGCGTGATATAGGTGTAACCGATGACCGTCATGACGATGGATATGATTATCTTTAACCACCAGTTGGAATAGCGGCGGCGGAAGTGACTGAAGAGATAGCCGGCGGTGATGCCGGTAAGGCCGACGAGCATCGGCGTGGCGAGTTCGGTGCTGCGTGCGGCTACGAAGACACCGAGCGCTACGGCGAGAAATGTCGTGAGGCGCAGCAGGGCATTGTGCTCGATCAACTCGGGCTGGCGATAGAGTCTGTTGAATTCCGGCAGTTTTGCCATTCAGCCTGCAACCCCCTTTCCCGGGGGTGCGAAAACATAGTCGCGGGCTATGTCCTGCGAGTCGGAGTAAAGCGCCGATCCATGCTCAAGGCGGATCAGCGCGAACCATTTGAGCGCGGTTTTCCATGCTTCTGGTGACTCGACAGTGATGCCCGGAGCTGCCGTGGCGCCGATGCTGACCGATGTGCCTTTGACAAAAACCAGATGCCACGCGAGCGACGCGGCACGTTCGACTGCCTGCTCGAACAATTCCTCGTCAGGGTAATGGTCTTTAATGTTGTCGATGAAAATGGCGCGGTGGCCGATGATCTTTTTTTCGTTGACGCGCACGATGGGTTTATTGCGTTTTGCGGTGAGTTTCCAGTGGATGCGCTTCATGCTGTCGCTTGTGGTATATTCGCGGAGTTTGTAGTGAAAGGGGTCTTCGAGGGAGTGAAATTTTTCTGCGCCGATGAGGTCTCCTTCGCCGGAATCGTTGGCAATCTCTTCGCCGAGCCCGGGAGAAATTTTGGGATGGACGATTATATTCGCGTGGCATCGCACGTCTTTGCGGACGGTTAGTACACCGGCGGGCGCGCCGCAGCTAAGGGTGATGCCGCTGATGTGCGCGAGACCTCTGTGCGCAGCGCCAAATCTCGCGTTGATGGTCTCGGTGTCTCTGCCCCCGAGCCGCACTATGACTGCTCCGGGAGGATCGAACCCGATCCCTTCGCAGTGAAAATCGACACGGACAAGATAGCGGCTGATGCGGGAACGGTTGGTAATGTCGAGCGAAGCGTATGACATTTCGCCGCGTTCGGCCATGTCGGGCATGGATATGGCCGCGCTGACCACGCGGAGCGCGATCTTTGGGATCAGCCATGAATAAAAGCACAGCAGGAGCATGAACGAGATGATCACATAGAGCCATCCCACCTGGATATTGGTGGCGATGAGAAACAGCAGAAATGCCCATGCGATGACGAATATGAGTCTGCCGTTTTTCTGAAAAAAAGATGCCATAATACCGTTTCTCGCAAGATGCGGAGCGGACGCTCCGGCTGCCGTGATGGGTTTACTTCGGGCGTGGCGCCGCGACTTCGTCGAGTATCACGCGGACGACATTGCGATTTTTTTCGAGGTCGAGCCGCGCGGCATGTCTCAGGATCAGCCTGTGGCCGAGTACATAAGGCGCGATGGCCTTGATGTCTTCGGGGGTCACATATTCCTTGCCGTCGAACAGCGCTTTGGTACGCGAGGCCATCATCAGAGCGAGTGACGCGCGCGGGCTTGCGCCGATGAGTATGTCATCGCGGTCCCTTGTCGCTTCGGATATCCTCACGATGTAGTCTTTGATCGAATCGTCGACCCGTATGGTCCTGACAATCTGCTTTAGTTCTTTCACCTCATCGAGGGTGAGCACGGCATCGACATTATCGAGCGGGTCTTCGCCTGAGCGGGAGTCGAGGATTTTGAGTTCTTCGCCAGTAGTCGGATAGCCGATGGAAAGTGAAATGAGGAAGCGGTCGAGCTGCGCTTCCGGCAGGGGAAAAGTGCCCTGTATTTCGACGGGGTTCTGTGTGGCGATGACCATGAAAGGCATGGGGAGCTTGTGTATGGTGCCATCGACTGACACCTGAAATTCTTCCATTGCTTCGAGCAGGCTCGACTGGGCGCGTGGAGTGGCACGATTGATTTCGTCGGCAAGCAGGATGTTGGCAAACACCGGGCCAGGGTGAAATCTGAATTCGTTTTTTTCATGGATGTAGATATTGACGCCAGTGATGTCAGTGGGCAGCAGGTCGGGGGTGAACTGCACGCGTTTTGTCGCGCCGCCTACCGAACGCGCTATCGCCTTGGCGAGGGTGGTCTTGCCCACTCCCGGCAGGTCGTTGACGAGCAGGTGACCGCCGCTGAACATCGCGTTGAGTGCGAGTTCTACCGTTTCGCGCTTACCGACGAACACCTTTTCGACCGAGTTGATCAATTCATTCAGTTTTTCGCTTTTTGCCATGGTTGATGATTCCCAAAAGTTTTGTCTGCCGCCCGCAAGCGTGCCGAGCTGAATAATCTTATATCAAATCGAAAAAATAGTCACCTGCGGGTGTTGGCAGATCGCGGCAATGTAATATAATCAGTGCGGACAGGGCGGCCGGATTCGTCGCGATCCGGATAGTGCCGTTATCACGAATGGCCGATTCGCAAAAAATAGCTCTGATGCTCCACAGCCCGCGGGGGATAGAATGTCATTGGGAACAGCACTTGTGCCGGTAGTCATAATCGTCCTGCTGGCAAACACGGTCGAGGCAATCGCCGGATTCGGCAGTACGATACTCGCGCTCACCCTATGCGCTCAGTTTCTTGAAATCGACAAATTTCTCCCCATACTCCTGCCACTCAACATCGTGCTGAGCCTGTATATTGTAATTAAGGATTTCAAGGCCATACAATACCGGGCGCTCCTGCTCAACATCCTGCCCATAGCGGGACTGGGCTTCGGCGCGGGGATATATCTCACCCCCATGCTCAAAGGCCCCAGACTACAACTCGTCTACGGCATTTTTGTATTTCTGCTTGCCACTTTTGAAATCTTCAGACTTGTCCGCGGCACTTCGCCCACTAAAAAAATGAGTTTCCCGGAAATCGTGGCGTGGCTTTTCACCGGCGGCATCGTGCAGGGCATATACGCATCCGGCGGCCCCCTGATAGTCTATTACTCCAGCCGCCTTTTCGCAGACAAACGCGCCATGCGCGGCACCCTTTCACTGCTCTGGCTGCTCCTCAACGCCGCGCTATGCGCAAGTTTCTACTTCCAGCACGCATACACGATACAGTCGATCAAAACCTGCGGGATACTCTTCCCTGCCGTGATTGCCGGGATAATACTCGGCGACATCATCCACAGCAAAATCCCTGACAGAGCATTCAAATTCCTCGTGTTCGGGCTCCTCCTCGTCGCCGGTGGATCACTTATATACAAAACCCTGTAAATGAAAAAGCCTGACACCGCCTCCTTTAAAAAAATACCGCCTCACATTAGAATATTAGCATCCGTCGCAAGCACGGATGTGAAAAGAAGGACAGCATGTACAACATACTACTGGTAGAAGACAATCCCGATCACGCCGAACTCGAACTGCGCGTCATCAGAAAAGCCCACAGCGACGTCAACACCGTATGGCTGCAAGACGGCAAGGACGCGCATGATTATATCTTCCGCGAAGGACGCTATGCTGGCGACGTTTCCTACGACGAGCCCGATCTCATCCTGCTCGACATCAATCTCCCCACCATGGACGGTATGACAATCCTCAGAAAGATGAAGGAAACTCCCGCCAAACAAAACATCCCCGTGCTCGCCGTCTCCGCCCAGGCCGACGACAAGTCACGTCTCGAAATGCTCCAGACCGGCGCCGTCGACTTCGTCACCAAACCATTCAAAGTGCTCGAGCTCCGCGCCCGCGTCGGTACCCACCTCAAGATGAAAGAGGCATATAAAAAACTCGCCGAAACCGAAAAACTCGTTTCCCTCGGCGTCCTCTCGATGGGATTCGCCCACGAAATCCGCAACAGGCTCAACATCATCAATTCCGCTCTCTTCATCCTTCAGGGCTACCTCCCCGAAGACAACGATGTAGTCAAGCGCAACCTCGCCAATATCGACAGCGAAGTCAAACGCACCATCACCCTGATCAATGACTTGATGATGTATTCAAAACCCAAAAAGCCATATATGGAACCCATCACCGTCGAAGAACTCGTCGGCGACTCTATCAATCAGGCAACGACGCAGATGCACCTCAGCAGTATCACCGTGTCCAACAATACCGTCAAAAAGCCACTCCCCCGCCTTCGGGCCGACTACTCGCAGGCTATCATGATCTGCAACAACATTGTCTTCAACGCCGTGCAGGCCATGCCGGACGGCGGTACCCTGACAATCGACTCGGAGATCACCGCATTCAACGCAAAATCTTTTGTAGACATAATCTATTCCGACACTGGCACCGGCATCGCGGACGACGTCATGCCGCGCATCTTCGATCCGCTGTTCACCACAAAGGCATCGGGCACCGGGCTCGGTCTCTCGATCAGCAGGGGATTGATCAGGGAAATGGGCGGCGACATACTCGTCACAAGCAAATCCGGCGAAGGCGCGAGATTCGTCGTCAGATTCCCAGCCGAATAACCGCCCTTCCCGGCAATCCCGTGACAAGCCGCTCCTGAATATCATTGACTGTCGGATTCGGACGCATCTGAAGGTTCGGCATCGCCGCCGGACTGATGTTCGACGTATGCACGCGTGGAGTACAGCGGCGCACGCAGATAGAGGATCAGCATAGCTATGCCTGACAGGATTGTCATGGCGAGCGCGATGGGCAAAAGTGTCTGGAACAGTGAAGAGGCGGAGCGGATGATACCGAAATCGGTGACAAACATCACTTCGCACGCGCCATTGCCCGTGTCTTCGCGGATCGTGCTCGACCGCCGCACGCCCGCGCCGTTGATGGAATAGTCGACGAGGTATCCGTGCATGTATATCTGATCGCCGCGACGCGCGCGTTTTGCATTCCGGATCACTTTCTTGTCAGTGGCGAGCACATGCGTATTGGAAAACTGGTCGAGCCGGAAATTGTCCCACGCCCAACGGTCGCGCGTGCGTACATAACACGTCCAGTCGCCGCTGCGGTACTGTAGTTTTTTGTAGAGTTCGTTTTGAGTATTGACGCCCCACATCGCGCAGATGTCCTTGACATTGAGAAAGTCGCCCCAGAGGCCATGCGCGTAATCGGTCCAGCTACCGCTGTCGTGGGTAGTGACGACAAGACCCTTGATCAGATATTCATGGTGGGGATACACGATGTATGTGCCGGATTTGACCTTGACTTCGAAGGGTTCCATTTCGACGGGAGCCTGGTAGGGCTCTTCGAGCAGATAGGGAGAAATCTGGCGTGCCGAAGGAAAGCGAGTGCTCTGCCAATGCGAAATCACAGTCAGTACGAGACTGACGGCAAACACAATGGCAGCGGTCCTGAAGTTGATCATAATAATATCAGAAGTAAATTATTGTTTTCCGCGATCGCGGGCGAATTTCCCGAGTATGCCATTGATAAATCTCGAAGAATTTTCGCTGCCGTACTTTTTGGCGAGCCGCACTGCCTCATTGATCGAAACACTTTCGGGGATATCGCCGACGATGGATATCTCGCATATCGCGATGCGCAAAATCGCCTTGTCGACACGGCCAAGCCGTGAGATATCCCAATCGATCGAATACTTGCGGATGATGTCGTCGATTTCGCCCTGTCTGCTGACGACGTTGTTTACGAGTGTATTGACATATTCTACGTCACGCTCAGTAAGCTCTTCTTCTTCGGCGCGATCTACGATGAGACCCGGAATGCGTGCCGCGTCGACATCCAGCTGGAACAGCGCTTGCAGCGACACTACGCGCGCCCTGTTTCGTGACATATCGGTTACTTCCCTAAATAAGTATTGATGATCTTCCTGAGCTTCTCAGGATCGTCGATAAAAAGCCCGACGCCATATCCAACCACGCACATGAAGACGACGAAAACCGTCTTCAGAAATCCAATAGTCATAAACAGCACGCCGATGATGAAAAACGCCGCCACGCCGATAACCCTGCCAGTGCGGCCTGTGAAAAACTGGAGTATTTTTTCAAGCGACATTGCCCGTCACCCCTGCTCTTCAGTGGTCTGATCATGCGGCGGAGGCGTCGCTCCGGCTACGCCCGTGGCTTGCAGATCGAGCTGCGCGATTTCGAGCCCGATGCACTCTGCGAAATATTTTTTGACCGATTTGTCGAAGCGTGTTGTGTAATCCTTCAGCCCGTCATTTGTCAGATTGAGCTTGAGCCGCACCGACACTGCGAGCCTGCTGTCGCGGCGCTGCCTGATCTGCAGTGAGTCCACCGCTGACGGAGGCTCCATCTTCGAGGCAAGCTGCGTGACAATATTGTCGATGGTCGATCGCGACACCGTGACGCTGCCGCCATCGTCTTTTCGCACGAGGAATGTCTTGACCGGCTTGCGGAATACCACCAGAAACATCAGTCTGAACGACAGGATAAAAAACACGAGTCCCGCGCCGCCTGTCTGCATCCGCATCGACGGTGACTCCATGTACTGGCCGGCCCATCTGGCAAGCTCGAAATACATATCCGGCTGCACGGCGCAATATACCACTGTCGCCGAAACCGCCATCACGGCGAGGTCGAACACGAAGCCCACAAGCGCAAAAATCACTCGCATCACGCGGTTTCCCTCTGGACGGCGCTCAGCGCCTCGGGCAGTTTGATGTCGACGACATGCACGTTGACCGCGCCGACGACTGTGCCCGTGATTGCCTCGATCTTTTCCTTGACGACCGCCTGCACCTGTTTCGCGACATCGTCGATCCTCACGTTGTATTCCATGACAACATGGAGATTGACTGCGTAAGGAGCAGCCGCATCGCCCGGGCGCTCGACATCGACACCGGCCGAAAAATCGCGTTTGCCGGTCGTGGCCTGTTTGATGCCGTCGATGAGCGAGCCTTTCATGCCGGCGATACCGGCCACTTCGTTTGCAGCCACACCGGCGATGGTGCAGATAACCTCATCGGATATCTCGATCCTGCCGAGAGTAGATTCGTCCGTCATGATCTCCTCCGTTCGCGCCACACGGCCACGCAGCCGCCGGCTGTCGCGTTATTTCACTCTTTCGATGTACCTGTCCGTGCGGGTATCGACCTTGATGCGTTCGCCGCTCTCGATAAACAGCGGCACCATGACGATCGCGCCGGTCTCGACTTCGGCCTTCTTGAGCGTATTGGACACGGTATTGCCCTTTTCGCCCGGTTCAGTATAGACGATGGTGAATTCGAGGAACTGCGGCAATTCGATGCCGAGTATCTCCTCGCCATTCATCTGGATATCGATTACAAGGTTTTCCTTGAGATATTTTTTCTTGTCGCCGAGACGCTCGGAAGCGACGTGTATCTGGTCGTATGTCTGCTGATCCATAAATACATAGCCGTCACCGTCAGGATAGAGATACTCCATCGCGCGCGACTCGACGCGGATCTGATCGACCTTTTCACCTGCTCTGAAAGTCTTGTCGATGAGAGCGCCCGTGCGCATGTTTCTGATCTTGGTCCTCACGAAGGCCGGGCCTTTGCCGGGCTTTACGTGCAGGAATTCCACGACCTCGAAAATATCGCCGTCGTAGCCGAAGAACATACCGTTTCTGAAATCGTTCGTTGTGATCACAAATCCCCCAAAACTGGATGGGCGGGTTAAAGGATACCGCCGAAATGTTGGCACACATTTTCTGCCGAAGGTATTCTAACCTCAACATATATACAAATACAAGTGGCGAATGTCCGTCAGGCAAGCGGTGAAATGAAATTGGCGATCTGATGCCACCGGCCCCGCATGGTGCCGAGAACGGGCTGCGGGAGGAGTTCGCGCATGAAAATTGTGGCGGGCCAGTCGATGGGCGAGCCGTCTTCGTAGCGGATTTCGCCACCGGCTTCGATGAGCACTGCCGCCGCTCCGAAAAAGTCCCAGACCTTGCCGCGAGCGAACGCGCCTGCGCCTGCGCTGCGCCCCACGAGCGAAAAGTGGGCGGCCGTGGAGCCGAGGCTGCGTATCTTGCCTGGATAGGCGATGTTGTGCTCTCGATGAGTCTTGGAGTCGACATAGAGGGCGAGCTCTGACGCCAGCCGCGCGGGATCGCCAGTGGCAGTGACGGGGTCGCCGTTGTACCACGCGCCACTGCCTGAGACTGCCACGTATGTGTCACCGGTAACTGGAAACCGCACGATGCCGGCATAGGGCTGGCCGTGCCTGGCAAGTCCGATGCTGACGCAGAAGAGCGGCAGGCCGTCGATAAACACCGCCGTGCCGTCTATCGGATCGACGACCCACACCCACTCGGGCAACGGGCCATCTTCGGTCACGTACTCTTCGCCGACGACGATCGAGCCTTCGACGATACCTGGCAGGTTTTCACGCAGCATCCTTTCGATAGCCGTGTCGGCCTCGGTGACGCATGACTTGTCGGCCTTTTGCGTGGCGCGCACATGCCCATAGTAAGACAGCGCCACTTCGGCGGCCACTTCCGCGATAGATTCGAGTCGCGTGATCATCTCTCTGCCTGCATCCATGTCCGGCCAACCCTCCGTCGAATTGTACGCGGATATTCTAATACATAGCGGCGAGCAAAAGAACTGCCCGGAGAGGATAACGGCCGCAGATGGGGAGTTCAAGACATCGCGTCGCGGACGGATAGTATATGTATGAAAGGATAAAGGGACATCTTGTGGCAAAGAAAAAGCCGTCAAAAAAACGGGGGGGCAAAAAGCCGCCGGAAAACAGATATGCGACACTCGTGCCGTTTTTCCTGACAGCCGGCATCATCGGCGTGGCGCTGCTCTCTGCCCCGGCGCTGATAAGGGATGGCGGCTCTGCGCTGGAAAAACTCGTTTCCGCGACCGGAGCGGGATTCGTCACCGGGCTTTTTGGCAACATCGGGGGCGCCGGGATGATCAGCGCGGCGGTTTCGCCTGGCATGCGAGACATCCTCGGGCGGGACTTTGCCTTCGAGCCGTCATATCCGTACGGTCTGATTCCCGTGAAGTATTTCAGTCTCTGGATACCGTTTCTCGCGACGGCTGGCGCCGCGATTTTCACGCTCGCATATAGAAAAGTCAGAGTGTTCCCGATATTATCCATGGCCGCCGGCGGCGCTGCCGGCGTATGGATATCTTCTCTCGCGAAGGCGCAGGCTCCGCTGTTCAACGATATGTTCGCGTGGTTCGCGTCCAACAGACCAGTCGAGAGCATAGTCTATTTCCTCGTGCTCGTCGTGACGATACTGCGCATGATCGACCGAGAGGAGCATATACCGCGGCACTGGGCATTGGCAGTGCCGGCCGGCCTCGTTACGGGATTCTGGACAGGATACATCGGCGGCGGCGAATGGCTGTGGATGCTGATCGTACTCGTATATTTCGTATACAGATTCATACTGAATGAAAACGTACCCGCCACCGTGACAGCCATGCCGGTGGTGACTGCGGCCATAATGATAGCCCGGGGCGCCATCATCAGGGATGGGCTCATTATGCCCGTGCACGCCGCCGGCTACGGCCTGCCCTCTCCCGCGACAGGCGCGGTGCATGCTCCTGCCGCTGACATCATGCTTGTCTCGCTATGCGCAGTGTCATTCGTGCTCGCGTTCGCCGCTGCCGAGTTTCTCCTCGCCACCGCAAGCGAGCGGACGCGCAATATCCTCATGTCGTCATTCTATGCGGCATTTACCGGCGGACTGCTGTTCTTTGCCATGTTTCCTGCCGCCGGCTGACAAATGCCTGCCCCGTGCGTCATAATTACGCTGACAGGAAAGTGAAACGATATGTGCGGAATTGCCGGGATATGCGACTGGAGCATCAGGACTCCTCCGCCGGAAATGAAAAGGATGGCCGGTGCGATGGCCGACTCGATGGCCCATCGCGGCCCCGACGACAGGGGCGAATGGTGCGATGCCGGCGGCGTCGCGGCCTTCGGCCATCGCAGGCTTTCGATCGTCGATCTGTCTCCGCTCGGCAAACAGCCCATGACTTCCCGATGCGGCAACTGGACTATCGCCTATAACGGCGAAGTCTACAACGCAGCCGATATCCGCAGTGAACTCGTCTCCGAAGGATGCAGGTTCAGAGGCCGGTCGGACACGGAAGTGATCCTCGAATCCTGCGCGCAATGGGGGATCGCCAACGCAGTGAAGAAATTCACCGGCATGTTCGCTTTCGCACTCTGGGACGCGCGATCGCGCCGGCTGACGATCGTGCGAGACCGCCTCGGCATCAAGCCTCTCTACTATGGCTGGTGCGGCGGCCGGTTCGTTTTCGCATCGGAACTCAAGGCATTCTCCGCGCTCCCGTGGTTCGAGCCGGTCATTGACCACGCGACTCTTCCGCTCTATTTTCACTACGGTTATTTCCCGTCGCCACACTGCGTGTTCAGGGATTTCGCGACACTGCCGCCCGGCGCGATCGCTGAAATTGACCGGCATGGATTCGAGTCGCGATGTCCTTCGATCACACGCTATTGGGACGCCTCGGATGCAGTTTCGCGCGCGATTGAAACCGGATTCGACGGCACCATCCAGGATGCGGAAAGCCAACTCGAATCGCTGCTTGCCGACTCCGTACGCCTGCGCATGATAGCAGATGTGCCGCTCGGAGCATTCCTCTCCGGTGGCATCGACTCAAGCCTCGTCGCAGCGCTGATGCAGGCGCAGAGCACGTCGAAGATCAAAACATTCACAATCGGATTCAACGAGCCGTCATACAACGAATCGGAGTACGCGGCCGCGGTGGCGCGGCATCTCGGCACCGACCACACGGAGATGTATGTCACTCCACGTGAAGCGATGGCGGTAATTCCCATGCTTGCGGACATGTACGACGAACCGTTCGCCGACGCCTCGCAGATACCGACCCACCTTGTGTCGAAACTCACCCGCCAGCATGTCACCGTCGCTCTCAGCGGCGATGGCGGAGACGAACTTTTCGCCGGTTACACCCGCTACCGATCCGAAAGCGAACGGTGGGCACGCATCGCCAGATTACCCTACTTCGCGCGACAGATGATCGCGGCATCTCTCAGGACTGCCGCTAATCCCGGTCTTAACTGGCTGATGCTGCCCGCCATGCCGATATTGCGTGCGCGCGGAAAAAACTTTTCCAATATGCCCGGGCGGGCCCGCTTCAGGGCTGCCGCCGCAGGAGCCGGCAATTTTGATTCATTCTATGCGAATTCGATGCTCAATTACCCGGACCCAAAGAACCTTTACCGCAATGTTGCCGCGCCACCCACAGTGCTTTCCGGCTCCCGGAAATTGCCGCAGCTTGCCGATCCTGTCGAACGCATGATGTTCGCCGATCTCACTCAATACCTGCCCGATGACATCCTCGTGAAAGTCGACCGCGCAAGTATGGCAGTAGCTCTCGAAGCAAGGGTGCCGGTGATTGATCACAGGGTCGTGGAATTCGCCTGGAGCCTGCCGCACAAGTTCAAACACGACGGCGCTGCCGCTAAGGTGCTGTTGCGCAATATCCTCTTCAGGCATGTGCCGCGTGAGCTGGTCGAAAGACCGAAAATGGGATTCGGAGTGCCGGTGGGCCAATGGATCAGAAATGAAATGAAGGATTGGGCATCTGAACTGCTCGATGAAAAACGGCTCGCCGACACCGGCCTGTACCACACGGACGCACTGCTGTCAAAGTGGCGCGAACATGCCGCCGGGGTGTACGATCACGAGCGTATGTTGTGGACCATCCTGATGTTTGAGGCGTGGCGGCGCCGGTGGAATGCTGTTTTGTGACGCCGGCGGGATTGTCGAGCATACGAAATATCAATTGAATTTCCCTATGCATAGTTATGGTCTGTCGAGATGATCCGGCGTAGCATCGGAAAAACAAAAAAGACTTTCTGACCCGGATTGACACGGATAATACAAACATGCTTTCAATAGATCAGTTTTTTGATGAGGCTTCTATAACGATGGGTAGCACAATGAAACGGTAACTTGGAGAGAAGTTAAGCATACAAAGCTTTTTGGAAGAGGTGCGGAGAAACCTTTTTCTCGAAAAAGGTTTCTCCGCAGGTAAATGTTAATAATTTGTCGCATAACATAGTATGGCGCGGCAGCGGAGTGCGGAAGCCCCACGCCCTGCATCTGTCATTCCCTCGAAAACGGGGATCCACCGAAGGCAGTTTTTCGACTTTACTTCTGCTGAAATCTCAGCGATCAGCTGCGGCCGTAGTCGTCCTGTGCGCGCTCGATGTCGTCCTCGCCGAAGTAATCACCCATCTGGACTTCGATAAAGGTGAGGTTTTCGCTGCCGGGATTGCGCATGCGGTGCCACTCGTGCTGCGGGATGTCGACAGCTTCCCCCGCAGTGAGATGGATTTCCTTTTCACCGAGGGTGACGGCGGCTATGCCCATCGCGACGTACCAGTGCTCCTTGCGGCGGAAGTGACGCTGAAGGCTGAGGCGCTGGCCGGGATATACGACGATGCGCTTGACCTTGTGATCGTGTTCGTCAGCGAGGACTTTGTAATAGCCCCACGGACGGTGATCCTCTTTTTTGTTGCAGGAGATGATAGCTGAATAATTGTCGATGAGGGCCGGCGCGGGATCAAATGAGACAAATTCGCGCTCTGCATAGTCGCGGCATTCGCGCGGGGCGAAATTGAGCGCGGCAGCGATGACAGCGTCGAATGATTCGACAGCGCCGGTCCTGTAGCCGGACAGGAGGCAGCCGGCGGTAGTCCTAGCGACAGAAGAATCCGGCGCTGCGACTGGAGTGCCATAGGCTATGGATTCGATGGCGCCGAGCACGAAGTCGGCGGGCGGGATGCCGGCGGGTATGAAAACTGCCGCGTCGTGCAGCCATGCGAGATAGTCGTGTGCCGGGTCTGGGATGACGACGTCGAGACCTTCGGAGCGAAGGAGGTCTTCGATATTGGCGGCTGCGACGACCTTGAGCGAAAGCCGGTTGTTGATGCACGAAGCAGCGACCGACTTTAGGACAGCGATGTCAGCGCCGGCGCCGGCAAGGCATAGCGCGTAGTCCTGTTTGCCGGTGGGCGAATCGATCTTTTCGATCTTCATGCCGGGATTGATGACTGCCCGCGTCTTGACGTCGGCCTCGATGGCGCCGGCAAATGCCGGGAAGAGGCTCGCTTCGCCGTTGTGCTTCATCAGGAGCGCTGACGACGTTTCGCAGTTACTGCTGTAGACACTTACGGCGAGGGGTATCGAGCACTGCCGTACAAAGGCAAGCGGCATCAGCGTGCCGAGAGAGTGTACGAGTTCGTAGTCATCGACTTTTTCGAAAAATGCGGAAAGCTCGCTGACCGCTGCGAGACAGCATCCGGGGCGTCCGCAGCCGAATCCGAATATGTCGACTTTCGCTCCCCTATGCTCCAGCAGCCCCGCGAGATACTCCGCATATCTCAGCGACGGCGATATATGATGGTGAAATTCGCTATGTGCAAGCAATGCTATCTTCATTCGCATATCCCCCAGATTTCGGTTTCTTCCAGTAAAATTATATTATGGCCAGCTGTTTTTGTAAGACATTTCATTTTTTTGTTTTCCGCCTCCTGATGGATTTCCCCTCGGAACCGAAGTCCGGGACTGGCCCAGTCAGACTGCCACGTTGGCGAATGCCCCTGCTTTCAGGACAAAATCCCGGCTAAACCAATATGATAAATCGCCATTTGGCGAAAATTTTATTTGTTTTTTTCAAAAAATGGATATAATGAAAGCAACAAACCCAAAATGATCCAAGCCACAAATAATCATCGGTGGCTTGATTTGACAGAACAATGGTATTGGTCGCTGCCGGTCCCGCAATAGATTGGAAAACAATGGTGACAGGATTCTGCAAATCGCTCACGACAGCCGTGGCCGCCCGCGCAAAGGCCGTGACGATGCTGGCTGCGGTGACGATCATAGCCGTGGCCGCGCCGCACGCCGCGCTCGCGCAAAACACCCGCAAACATGGCGAAAAGGTGATCATAGCCGGCGGCGACTTCGCATATCCGCCATTCGAGTATCTGGACAATGGCCGCCCGGCAGGCTACAACGTTGACATGATCCGCGCGGTGGCCAAAATCACCAGCATGAAAATCGAAATCAGACTCGGCAAGTGGGACAAGATCAGAAATGACGCGGAAACCGGCAAAATCGACATGCTCATGGGCCTGTCCCAATCGGAATTTCGCGACAGATCATTCGACTTTTCCACCCCCCACATGGAAATGTTCCATACGGCATTCGTCAGAAACGGCAGCGATATACACGGCATTGACGACATCAGAGACAGAGAAATAATCGTGCAGAAAGCTGACATACTCCACGACTACATTGTCGAAAACTCATTGACCCGAAAACTCGTCCTCGCCGACACACAGATCGACGCCATGCGTATGCTCGCATCAGGCAAGGGCGACTGCGCCCTCATCAACTACCACCAGGGATACTACTTCGTCAACCAGTACGGACTCAATAACATCAGGGCTATCGAAACCCGGTTTATGCCCGTCCACTACGGATTCGCGGTCAGAGAGGGCAACGACAGACTCCGTATGAAACTCAACGAAGGACTCAACGACCTTAAAATCCGCGGCGAATATCAGAAAATCTACAATAAATGGTTCGGCATCTATGAAAAACAGTATATCCGCGAACGATACTCGAAATTCTTCATTTACATCGCACTGCCGGTGCTGCTGGCAATACTGATCATCTCCATCTGGCTTTACTCGCTCAAAAAACTCGTCACTACTCGCACCCGCCAGCTCAAGCAGGAACTCACCGAACGCAAACGCGTCGAAACCGCTCTCAAAAAAAGCGAACAGCAACTCGCCCTCGCCATCCAGGGCTCCGAACTCCACCTCTGGGATATCAACTACACAAAAGGCGAAATCACCGGGATATGGGACGACTCGACCAGAGACCATTTCGGAGCCGACGTAATCACCTACGACAGATGGATACAGGGGCTCCACCCCGACGACCGCGACGCAGTCCACCAGAAATTCCTCGACCACGCCGCAGGCAAGACTCAGATGTTCGAAGCCGAATACAGAATCACCGGCATCGATAACAAGGAAATATGGCTGCAGTCACGGGGCAAAATCAACGAACGAAACCCCGACGGCACACCCATCAGAATGGTCGGCACTTCCCGCGACATCACTACCCGGAAAAATGTCGAACACGAACTCAACCGCTACCGCCGCCACCTCGAAGACCTCGTCGAAGAACGCACCGCCGAACTTACCGCCATGCAGGACAGGCTCCTCACCTCCGAACGCCTCGCCATCCTCGGCCGTTTCGCCGGCAGCGTCGCCCACGAAATCCGAAACCCCCTGTCCGTCATCTCCAACTCCGTCTACTTCCTCCGTATGCGCCTGCCCTCCGGCGACGAAAAAATCACTTCCGCCCTCGAACGCATCAGAAAACAGATAGACCACTCCCTCTCCATCATCGACAGCATGCTCAGCCTCACAAGACAGGGCGACCCGGATATGACACCCATCGACCTCTCATCCGCCCTCCCCTCTCTCATCGCTCCCGACTCCATCCCAGAGCGCATCTCCTGTGAAACCTTTACGCCCTCATCGCCTGTTATTGTTATGTTCGACAAACAACAGTTGATAGTCGCCATCAACAACCTGCTGCAAAACGCCGTACAGGCCATCTCCGGCAACGGAAGTATCACGATCACCCTTTCCACGGCAACACACGACGGCATCGAAACAGGAGACATCACTATCTCGGACACCGGCGCCGGCATACCGCCCGAAGACCTCGACAGGATTTTCCAGCCGCTGTTCACCACTAAATCCTACGGCATGGGATTCGGGCTCGCCATCGTAAAAACAATCGTCGAAAAACACAACGGCACCATATCTGTAGAAACCGGCACGGGAATAGGATCGAAATTCACCATCGCCATCCCCCTTGCCCCCGAACACGTCAACTAACCAAGTGAGGTACGTATCCATGACTTCCCCCACAAAAGCAAAAATCCTCCTCGTAGACGACGACCGCGACATCTGCGAAACTCTCTCGGACATACTCGAAACCGAAAACTACGATGTAACTTATGTGCTCGACGGCTTTCAGGCACTCGACATACTGGCAAAAGAAAAATTCGACGTCGTACTCATGGACATCCGCATGCCAGGCATCAACGGCGTCGAAACCTTCAAAAAACTCAAACCCATCGCCCCCGAAACACCTGTCATCATGGTGTCCGCCTATGCCGTCGAAGACCTCATCAAGGAAGCCATCCGTGAGGGAGCCTTCGCCACTCTGCAGAAACCCGTCGACTTCGACGTCCTCGTCAAAAATATCGAATCCGCCCGCAACCGCGGCGCGCTCGTCCTCGTCGTCGACGACGAACCCCACGCCTGCGAAATGATGCGCACGGTACTCTCCCGCAAGGGCTACAGGGTCGAAACCGCTTCCTCCGGCCAAGAAGCCATCGACAAGGCGTCTCTCTACCGTTTCGACATCATCATCCTCGACATGGACCTCCCGGTCATAAACGGTCTCGAAGTTTTCCTCTCCATCAAGGATATCCGCCCGGACGCCATTGTCATTCTCGTCACCGGACACTACGAACAGATGGAAGACAAAATCCGCGAAGCAGTCGAAAAAGGCGTCTACAGCTACCTCCAGAAACCCTTCAACCCGGAAATTCTCCTGCGCATCATGGACGATATCGACAAACGGAAAAACTGATACCCCGGCCTGCTGGCCCGCTCATCCATCAAGAAACATCATGCCAGGACGAACCTTTCGCCGCCGGCGCCGTCACCCCCACAGCATGTCCCCAAGTGACGAATCCCTCATCACGGGGCGTGCTATAGCACTGGCCAGGATACTTTCCCGCGCCACGATGGTCACTCTGCTCCTCGCCCGCGTGATGCCGGTATATATCAGCTCCCGCGTCAGTATCGGCATGTCATGGCCGGGCAGAAGCAGGCACACCTCGTCAAATTCCGACCCCTGGCTTTTGTGGATCGTCATGGCGAAGGCCGCTTCGTGAGGCGGCAGCAGGGCGCATCTGCGCCACACCGGCCCGGCTCCCGCACCACCGGAGACGCCCATGAAACAGACGTCGAGTCCTCTCTCTCCTCCATTGCCTGGCAGCACTATGCCTATATCACCGTTGAACAGATTGAACGCTGCGTCATTTCTCGTCACCATCACCGGAAAGCCAGTGAAATAATCAGCGTACGGGATTCTGAGAATATCCCTCAATATACCGCCCGCGACGGCATTGGCAGTGTCCGAGCCCCACTCTCCGCCACGTGTCGCACACAGCATCCTGTAGCCGCCAAACGCTGCGAAAACATCGGCAGGAGACACTCCGTTCTTGACGACATTTCCATATTTGTCATACCCTTCCGCGGCAAGCGCCATGAGAAGTTCTCCGGCGTCGCGACCATCAGGATCGATCCATACGACGTCTGACGATCCACCTCCGAGCACACCCATGGCGCCTGCGGCGTCGCCGGCTCTGACCGCTGCGGCCAGCCGCTTTATGCCCTCGCATCGCGCGCGATGATTCTTCGTCAGCACGACTATGCTGTCACGCAGCCATGAGCCTGCGCCATCCGCGCCATGTTCGATCACGCATCCGGTGACCGCGGCGCATTTTTCCGCGAACCCCACGGTGTTCGGCACCTTCCCGGCATCGCGGCATATATCCGCAAACACGCTGCCCGCCTCGACCGACGATAGTTGATCCTTGTCACCGACGAGTATGAGTTTCGCTCCGGCCGGTACCGCTTCGAGCAGCCTCGACATCAGGGCGGCGTCGATCATGGATGCTTCGTCTATCACAATGACATCGGCTTCGAGCGGATTATCCCTGCCACGGCGAAATGTGACTCTGGCGGGATCGGGACAGAGCATCCGGTGGATGGTCCCGGCTGTATCAGGAATCTTATCGAGCACTTCAGAAGGGATGTCCTGGAGCGAGTGCTTTTTTGCATTGTTTATAGCCTCTGCCATCCGGGCAGCAGCCTTGCCGGTCGGAGCCGCGAGCAGTATTCGCCGCACCCCGTGACCGCCGCAGGCGACAAGCAGCGCAAGTATGCGCGCCACAGTCGTTGTCTTCCCCGTGCCGGGACCGCCAGTGATCACCGCAAATCCACTACTCATGGCAGCCATTTGCGCGACCTTCTGCCAGTCGGGGCCATCCGCTCCTTTCGCGGCTGCGTCCTTTTGCAGATACTGGACCGCCTGCGGCGGGATTTCTACGGCGGCAGTCTCAGGGACACTCGCCAATTCCCGGATTTTTCCGGCGATCGTTTTTTCGAACATCAGATATTTGAATAGAAACAGCCTGCCGCTCCCATCGATGACAAGAGGCGCGGGGGCGGCACTGTCAACCTCGTCCGAAGCCGTAGCGACGACGCCCGTGGCATCACGCACCGCTCTTTCGATCGCGCCATCTATGGGGAAGCTGATGACAGCGCTGCCACCGTTTTTTTCAAAAGCCACATCGCCGGCCAGCCGCCTGAGATCGAGACATGTATGGCCCGCCCGCACCGCCCTTAGTGTGAGCGCAGCAGCGGCGAACAGTGCCGGATTGTCACTTTCTCCGGCATGGCCAGCTCGCCTGATGATGTAGCGGGCAAAATGAATGTCGATGGCTTCGAGCACTCCCGCCGAGTTGAGTTGTTCGAGTATTGTTTTGCTTTCTGTCATCTCATGCCGCCTTTGCCGGTGCCATTTCCATGCCGTGGCGCGGACTCCCCGATAAGCGCCCGCGAGAGTTTTTCGATAAAAGCCTTATCCGGACGCGAAAAGAAAAAACCGTTTCCCGGATAGCCGGCGTGTACGCCTCGCACGAATACATATATCACTCCGCCGAAATGCCCGTCATAGTCATACCCCTCGACCCGGCTGGAAAGATACCTGTCGACCGCTACCGTATAGAGGAGGTACTGCAACGTATAGTGCGAGTCATTCATCACGCGCGTGAGCGCCTCATGGGTATAACCGGCGGGACAATCACCGAGATGATTCGATTTCCAGTCGACGATATAGTACTTGCCGCCATGGTGGAAAAGCATGTCGATGAACCCGCGCAGGTAGCCGTTGACCGGATCGAATTTCAGCCTGCCGAGTCCCGCGGCATAACCGCTGACAAGCTCACCGGCGACTTCGGAAGTCAAAACCGTTTGCAACTCCGCCTGAGTCACCCCGCGCGCCGGATAGCAGAACTCCATTTCATTGAGCCTGTCGGACATAGAGACCGCCGAAAACGAAAAACCCTGCATCAGCCCTCCAGGCCGCGCGGATACCACCGTGTCGACCATTCGCGAAAGGGTGTCACGCCAGTTGAGATCGAGCCTGAAGGATGATATCGCATCCCCGATCAGCAACCCTCTTTGCACCTGGTCTGTCGATGTGAAGTCGTGCAGTTCGAAAATCTTGTGGACGGCCTCGCCGGTACGAGCGCCTTTCGGCAGGTTGAAAATGCTGTATCGTTCATCGGCGCCGGGATATGCGGCCGCCGGCTCCTGCCGCCAGGGCAATGTGCCGTCAGGGGAGTCGTGGATCGCGTCGATGTCAGTTTTTTCCGGCTCCCAGCCATGTCCTGCAGTCAGACGAGAAAAACTCGAAATCGTCCAGCCCCGTTCGATGACTGCGGTTTCCGGAAACATGCGGGCGGCGAGGCGCGGCTGCGACTCGATCCCCTGCGAAAAACATGTACGCGCCGCCAACGGCAAATCCATCACTTCGATCGCTCCGTCAGCCCGCGCTGCCAGATCATTCATCGCCGCGAAAAATTCTTCCCTGTCCATGCTACTCAATATTTCCCCATCAAGCTTCAACAAGTCTGCGCCGGCGATATCCACATCTTCTCCGCTCCGGGCATGATGCAGCAGATATCCAAGTGGCGATGCCGCGCCGGATTTGAAATCACCCCACACGACATAACACCTGTGCCTGGCTCTCGTCAGGGCGACATACGCTCCGCGCAAACTTTCGGCAAACCTTTCAAGATGATACATGCGCAGATGTTCCCTGTAGTTCCCGGCGATGTCCTCATCCTTGCAACCCCTGCCGAATTCCACTGCCAGATTGCCGTTATCATCGTGAAAAGTGAAAAAATCCGGTACAATATTCGAACTGATTTCGGCATTCCACAGAAACGGGCAAAAAACGATATTGTACTCAAGGCCCTTGCTCTTGTGGACAGTGACGACCCTGACGGCATCCGCGTCCTTTTCGAGGCGCATTAGCTGATCGTCACCCGATGCCACGGACGACTTCCTGCGATTATGCAAAAATCTTATGGCCGATCGCGCGCCGCCGCCGGCCCCGCGCTCGTGACTGTGGAGCAGTTCCGCGAGCTGAAGGTAATTTGTGACGATCCTCTCCCCGGACGGCATCAGCAGCAGCCGTTCCCTCACCTTTCTTTTACGCATCAGATGGACAAACATATACATGAATCCGCGTTCTTGCCACAATCGCGAGCAATCCCTGAAGAGCAGGACATATTTTTCGAAACATTCCGGCCTGGTCATGGCATCGACAAACTCGTCACCGGAGCACCCAAAAAAAGAGCCCGCGAGAGCAGTCTTCAACAGATAGAGATCGGAGGGAGCGGCAATCGCGGCAAGCACTTTTTCGAGGTCTTCGGCCTCGTCGGTATGGAAAACATTCCTGTCGCTGTACAGCACCGATGGCACTCCGCGCTTCACCAGAAGGTCATGCATCCGAATCGCCTGGGAATTGGTCCTGACAAGCACCGCGATATCGCCCGGCACGATCCCGCGCTTTGCAAACGCCGCCCCCGCGCCGCCCTGCAGCAGAGCGATTATCTCGGTCGCTACGGCATCCATTATCTGTCGCTGCCCGACCGCAGCTTTCGGCCTGTTAGCCGCTTCATCGAAATGCACCCATAGCTTCAGAGGCGCGCTGCCGGCAGCGCCATTTTCCAACAGCGCTCCGGTATCCCCGCCAGCGATGTTTTCCGGCGCCTTGGCTTCGGCAAATCCAATCTCTTCGAATGCGAACGGATTTCTGACAGGCGGTGCGAAAATGGCATTGACCGCCTTGATCAGCCGTTCGGACGATCTGTAATTATTGAGCAGCGGAGGTTGCGGGTCAGCTTCCGAAGCCGCCCGAAGGTAGGTAAATATATCAGCCGCGCGAAAACTGTAGATCGCCTGCTTGGGATCGCCGATCAGAAAGACCGGGTGCGTTTCGCTGCCGAATATCCTGCTGAATATTTCATATTGTACCGGATCGGTGTCCTGAAACTCATCAATGAGCGCGGCTCTGTATTTTCCGCGAAGCGACTCCACAAGATGCTGACCGGTCTGGCCCCTGAGCGCACTTCTCAAACCGGAAAGCATATCGTCGTAATACATCACGTTGCGTTCCCTTTTCCGACGGGGCAACTCCCGCGCCGCATAGTCAAGAAACGAAAGCCTGATGCGCGGCGTCACCCTGCCGATGAAATCCACAATTGCGGCGATACACTCTCCGGCGGGATTTCCGACCGGCTCCGCCTCCGAAAACGAGTACTTCAGCACATACTCGAAATGCTCTGCATTCACCGCAACCACCTTGCCTGACGCGAAACTGTCGACAGACGCGAACCACTTGGGATACAAGTCTTTCCTGGCTCTGGTTTTTCTCACCCCGGCCCTGCCGGTTTCGAGCATGGCATACAGTTCGTCGCGCCAGCCAACCCATCCGGCCTTGAGGCGATGGACAGCATCCTCATATTCCATTATCGAAGCCGCGAGACTGGCCGCCGTCATCCTGCCTGCAGGATGGACCGGCACATCCGCAATCGATACGAGCCTGCCCGCTATCGCCTCGAAGCCTTCCACCTTGATACCCGCGCCGTGGAGCGCGCTTACGACGGAAAGGCCGCTGTCGTAAAACAGCGTCCTCCAGAAATCAGTGGCGACCTCCCTTATGATAGTCTCGTCACCCGCGAGTTCCTGATTGAACGTGCCGCCGCATTCGAACGCGTTTTCACTCAACGCCTTCTGGCAAAAGGAATGGATCGTGAAAATCGCGGCACCATCGAAGTCCCTTATCGCTTCGTCGATCCGCCGCAAAGCCTCACCCCGGTCAGGCTGCATAGAGGCGAGCCTGACAAGAAAATCATCGCATGCAGTGCTTCCGGCCAGCGCCGCTCTCGCTTGGACGAGGCGTTTCCTGATCCTGTCGCACAACTCCTGCGTAGCCGTTCGCGTGAAGGTCACGACGAGTATTTCCCCGATGCGCACCGGCGGCCGCGTTTCGAGCAGAAGCCTGAGAAACAGCCCCGTTATCGAATAAGTCTTGCCCGTGCCGGCACTCGCCTCGATGAGATTCTTTCCCGTCAGTGGGCATCCGAATATGTCAAATGTCGATTTGTCATTCACCGTGTTATCGTCCTTTTTCTGACATTGCCGCAAGTTTCAAAAAACATCCTGTTCGCTATTTCGACAAACTCCCCATCGAGGGGTTCGCCATCCGGGAAACAGTAGCGCACCTCGGTCGCCTCACTCTCGCCAGCTCTTGTATCGCTCTTTCTGAAATGGGACTCCCATCGAGAAAGCTGCCACCCGAGGGGCACTCCGTCATCGATCTTCCCCGCGCCGTCAAGCGATACGTATTCGTGGGCCGATCTGGGGAAAAAAGGCAGGGGGCGTTTTTGACCGGTCACATATTTCCCCACAAAATAGGCAAGCATATCGCGCGCGTCGTCAGGGTTTTCAAACGGCGCAAGATATATCTCGTCGTTCGATCCCACGATCAGGCTCGCACGTTCATGCGGAAATTCGCCAGCCGCAATCGCGTTGAGCGCGAGATGATACAGCCATGCCGTCATCTGGCAGTATGTGTCTTCCGACGCTTTTTTACCCAGGACATAAAGCAGTCCGCATCCCGGCCTGTAGTTGCCGATTGTACCTCTGACGGCATAGTCTCCGACAGTGATTTCAAAGGGACGAGGGGGCAGACAGTCGCTGAACATTTCCGCCACCGCATCCGCATATTCTCTCGCGCCGCCGTAGAGTTGTTCAAAATGATACCGCCCGTCGCTGCCATGCGGCAGTATGCCGCTCGCGGCAAGCTGCCTGTAGAGTTCGTCAAACTGGACATCCCTGTTCTTCAGCCTATCAGAGATCAGGTCCATGATCCTGTACTTTTCGCGGCCTGACACCTCGAACGCCTCATCTTCTTCCACCGCCTCATTGCTGTCAAACAGCTTCATGCCAAGCGAACGTCGCAGAAAATACAGCGGAGGATTGCGGTAGAACTCCGTCAGCACATCCATGTCGATCACGGCAGCCCCGGCGGAGCCAACACTATTCACCACTGGCATCCCGTCGACCAGCACATGCGGCACACCGCGCGGCTTGAGCGAATTGCGCGCGGCTTCGAGATTGCTTTTCGAATAGCTGAAAAGCGCGCCGGCGCGCTGAGAGCGACTGTCCGCGCCCGCATCGAAATAGTCAGGATGAAATCCCTGCAGACGGTGTTCGCGGCGGATCGCTTTCGAGATTTCATCGGCTCCGTATGCCGGAAACCGCGCGTAGACATAGTCAAGGAGTTCGCTCACAAGGGGCGATGGCGGGAATTCGCTATTGTCGCTGACGCTGCGGCCGGCATAACTGATATAGATGGAGTCACGCGCCGAGATGATCGCTTCGAGAAAAAGGTATCTGTCTTCATCGCGGCGCGAGCGGTCGCCGGGATGAGGACTGGCCGCCATCAGATCAAATCCCGGAGCGTGATCGCGCCGAGGGAAACTGTCGCTGTTCATCCCGATCAGGCTTATGACACGGAAAGGTATACTCCTCATCGGCAACATGCCGCAGAACGTAACCCCACCGGTGATGAACCCATGTTTTCTCTGATGCTCCGGGATGCGGCTTTCGAGATACTCAATGATCACTGCCGGTGGTATTTCACCATCGAAACCCGTCAGAGACGAAATGCCGTCAAGTGTGGAAATCACCCTCTCGACCGCCCTGACCTCTTCGTGCGCGGCATCTCCGGTCTCGAAAAACGCATTCAGCAATTCCGAAAGCGCAGCGCTCCACGCCGTAGCCGTCCGGGGACTGGCAACTCGCTCCGAAAATAAAAACAGCCTCGTCATGAATTCCACAAATCTGCCAAGAATGACAGTGTCACCGCCTTCGATATCACTGAATGGCAACGTATCGAAAAGGGAAGTGCCTGCTGATTGCGGCACCGCGAGTCCGAGCAGCATCCTGTCTATGGCCGATTCCCACGTGTTTTCACGAGTAGCAGGGAGCCCGCGTCTTTTCTTGTCTTCAGCGCCCATGCCCC
>CAZQSL010000002.1:62238-102751 GCA_964595945.1 uncultured bacterium | reverse complement strand
TCTTGTTTCATTCGTGAAATTGCCGTGCAGCTTTTCACGGGACGGTAATAATGGGATAGTTGTCGACATGCGTTAACAGTGTTTCAACCACACCCATATTCAGCGCATATTTGATAGATCATCACGCTGATCCGCTATTCGCTCCCTTTTTTCGGCAAGTACTGAAACCAGTATCCCTGCTCCAAGCATGCCCACGATCACCAGTAGCGATATGCTGACCGGTATATGGATGAAATGGGATGCAAGCATTTTGACACCTACGAATGCAAGGACTATCACAAGACTGTATTTCAGGTATTTGAACATCCCCATGATTGCCGAGAGTGCAAAGTAAAGCGATCTCAGACCAAGTATCGCGAAGACATTAGATGTGAATACGATGAAAGGATCGAGGGTGACAGCGAATATTGCAGGAATCGAATCGACGGCGAATATCACGTCACTGCTCTCGATGACGAGCAGTACGAGAAACAGCGGTGTGATTGCCTTTTTGCCATCGACTTTGACAAAGAACTTTTCTTCATGGAAGTGATCGGTGACTGGAAACAGCTTGCGCGCAATCTTGACAAGCGGGTTTTTGTCGGGATCGACATGTCCTTCTTTCTGAAACAGAAGCTTGCCGGCTGTGAGAATGAGAAGTCCGCCGAACACGTATATCATCCAGTCGAGACGAGTGATGAGAGCTGCCCCGCCAGTAATCATGGCACATCTCAGCACGAGCGCACCGAGTACTCCATAAAACAGGGTCCGGCGCTGATACACTTTCGGTACTCCGAAGTATTCGAAAATAACGGCAATGACAAATATGTTGTCAAGACTGAGTGATTTTTCGATCACATAACCGGTCAGATACTGTAGCGCGGCCTGCTTGCCATCGAGTTCGTGACCAATGACCTTGCCGATGCCCATCCAGTGATGCTCATACATGAAATATATAGCCACGTTGAAAATCATCGCAATGGCTATCCATACGAACGTCCATCCTATCGCTTCCTTGACACCTACCTCTTTTGTACCTTTGTTGAGCACGCCGAGATCAAGCGCGAGGAGTGTCAGCACGAGTACAAAAAAACCTATCCATAATGTATACATCCGTACAATTCCTTCTCATTTTTTGTCAGTGAATTGTAGCACAAATCCGCACCTTTCTCAAAACAGGCGCCAGGACGGGTACATCCGCGGTGAAGTGATCGACTGCTATAGGAGGATATCCCGTCACTCCGCTTTTGCAGGCTTGTGCTTGCCATGTTTTGCGGGGTTTGCCGTCGTGGTGATTATCACGCCTATCACTACGATGATTATGCCCGCGAGCGCGGGAGTGGTGATGCCCTCGCCGAGGAAAACCATGCCTGCGATAAGCGGTGTGAGGATATAGGCCGACGCCCTCGCGGGGACGATCTGCACGGCTTTTCCGTTTTTGTAGGCGAACTGCCTTACCACGATGCCGCCTACTGCGCACAATATCATAATGTAGACATAAGGCAGTGCCATGAGCTCACCGGCAGCAGCCAATGTAGGATGGCTGGTAAACGCCATGATGCGCTCAGTGATGATTTTCTGGATGGTCAGTGCTGTCGAATTCAGCGTGCCGGACATGATGCCGAGCAGCGCGCTGCCGAATGTCGCGATGTTAGCTTTCGAGATGAGGCCTGTCGCAACGAGGAACACGACATAACCGGCAAAATACATCCAGAAAGCACCGATGTTCATCTCGACATGCTCCTTTTGCACTCCGTGGCTGAAGTATCCGAGAAGCGATGTGCCGACCATTATGATGAAAATTCCAAATAATTCCTGTTTCAGGATTTTTTCCTTGAGTACGAGCACCGAAAATATCGTCAGCGCCACAAGCCCGGTCCCGGCAAGTGCTCCCATCGTCGACGCATTGCCCAGTGACAGGGCCTTGAACTGCACCCCAACGACAAGTATCGTCATCGTCAATCCCGATATCCAGATGACCATCCAGCCTGCTTTTGCCAGTTTGTTCTTTGCTTTGGGCATCCTGTCGACGCCCCATTTTTCAAATCCGAGACCAAGATTTTCGAGGACATGGCTGAGTACCGAAAAGAAAATGAAGAGGATATACTGTTCTGACATTTTGACCTTTCACGCATGCCTGGCGAGCATGCGGCATAATTATTTTTATGCTGATAATATACTAAACACGACTACGTGATCAATCGGCAACGAAAAAAGATTGGGCAACTCCGTCCCCTGAAAAACTCAATCAGGGCAAATTGCCGACCTGCCGGGGCTGGTCTTGCCAGTCTGGGCATCCGCACCCAATGTCCACGCTCACAGAAAACACTTTCCATCGCCGCGATATGTGCTCGCCACACCAGTCACTCTGGCGTCCGAAACAAGGAGAAATTCGGAAAAGCGCTCGGAGAGTTCGCCCGACTTGGCATGGCGAAACACCACCGGATCGCCAAGTTTCAGCAGCATGCCACGCGGCATCACGAGGGGCGTCTGCACCTCGCCCGCCCCTTCCATCGCAAGCATCGTAAGCCCCTGAGGCAAATAAGGTACTGGCAGTCTGTCCGCGCCAGCTTCACCCGAAGCGATATAACCGCCGCCAAGACATGTCACCATGCCCGCAGCCGGTATCCGTACGACCTGTACGGCAAAAAACGCGGCCGGCTTCAGGTCAAGCTCTGAATAATAGCTGAAAAGATGCGGACAGCAGAAACCGGACCCGGCTGTCACTTCGGTCACGCAGGCGTCCCCGCTCGTGAAAACCACACTGCCCGTACCGCCGCCATTGACTATGCGAAGTGCGATACCATTCTTACGGAGAAAATCGACCACCGCGCCGCGAGTCTCGACAACGTATGGCTTGGAAACCGAGCGGACCATGCGGCGTACGGGATTCATCGCCTTCGAAAACGGATTCCGGTCGCCCATGCCCGCGATCTGGGCTTCGTAGCCCATGATGCCGGCGATCACCGCACCGCCTGTTTTTTCGGCCGCTCGCGCGACTTCGATCGCATCTGCTCCAGTTGCCACTGGCGAACGTCTCACACCCCAGTGTATCCTGTCGTTCGCCTTCCTGTAACTCATGTCGATTTCAATGACGGCCTGCAACTTCACGCCTGCCTTGCGCCCGTACTGTCCGAGCCGAGCCGCGCCTTCGGCACTGTCCACCACAAGTTGCACATCCACACCGCGCGCCGTCATTTCAGCCATCAGCTTCATGTCGTTTTCGTGCATGGTCGGATAGGCGATCAGAATATTGTCAAACCCGTTCCTGGACAGGTAATCGGCCTCTTCGACCGTAAATCCCATTATTCCCTTCAGGCGGCGACCGCCACGTTCGAATATCCGCCTCAGCAGTCCCACACTCCTGATCGACTTGGAAGCCACCCGCATCGTTTTGTCCGAACTATCCAGATCGGCAGTTAGACTTGCGATGTTGGCATCAAAAGCGTCAAGATCGACAAAAGCGCACGGCAGACGCTGCCCGCTCAGAAACCCCTTGCATTTTTCATAAGTGAGTGGTTGGTACATCCGTGAATCTCCCGCAAGTTGTTCTCTCTCCATCCCTGCGGTCAGTCACCCGGCACGTAGCGTTAGTTTGAATAGTATTACGCCGCCAGTGTGATACTATCACCCGGCATGACACCAAGTCAACCCGAAGGCCGGCTTATGTCTTTTAAAATTATTCATTCCGTTATGGCTCTCGTTTCATTATCTAATATAATTATCATCAATACCTGCATTACGGCAAACAGGTAAACTGACAAATCGCAGGTGACACTGATGCGCCGAAAATTCCACATAACGATATGTCTTGTCGCGGTACTTGCCGCACTCTCGGGATGCAACCGCAGATTTGATTCCGGCGCCCGCCTCAACCCCGGGCAGGATACTAAAATAGCCACCATTCTCGGCACCGGCGATCATTCCGGCAAGAATGATGCACACCACCCGTATATCACTTTTGTCTCGCCTCGGGGTGAAGCGCAGGCACCCGCGCAAATCATCATTGTATTCGACCGCCACATGGTCGCACTCGGCGAAACGCGCGAACTCGTCGTCAATCCCGGAATCACTATTACTCCATCCGCCAACGGCACTTTCCAGTGGCTCTCGCCCGACACCCTCGCATTCACACCTTCTTCCCGTTTCAAACGAGCCACGTCATACTCGGTCCATGTGCCAGCCGGACTCAAGTCCGCCGACGGAAAATCAACAATAAAACCTTACGACTGGAAATTTACCACCGAGCAGCCAAAAGTCCTTTCCGTCACATCCAACAACGAAGGAAGTCTGGATGCTCTCGATGTCAAACCCGTATTTTATGTAACTTTCAACCAGCCGGTGCCACTCGACGAAGTGCGCAAGAACATATCTATCGAAACCCGCACTGGCAACACCGTCAAATACCCGGCTCTCGTCTGGCGAAAATCTGTCCCCGGCACACCACCAGACACTTCAGTCGCAGTCTCTCTCCAATCTCCACTCCCGAAAAGCACTGACTTCAAGATTGTAATCTCAAGCAATCTAAAGGGACGCGAGGGAGATATCCAGATGGCAGAAGATTCCGTCACTTTCTTCTCGACATATAGAGACTTCGCGGTAACCGCGGACAACTCATCATCCACCTGCGACCGCGCACCATCGCTTACATTTTCCAACCCGGTCCGCTATCGTGACTTCGTCAAATCCGTATCCATATCTCCACAGGTGCCTGTCTACGAAGACTACAGCAACACCACTTACAGCAGCACTACCCTCACCTATCCAGGAGGCTCATTCAAACCCGGAAAATACACAGTAACAGCCAATCCTTCGCTCCGCGACATATTCGGACAACGCCTCGCCAACACATACTCTTTCGAATTCGGCTGCCCTGACAATGACCCCATCCTCGATCTCACCAACAGCTTCTCAGTCCTCGAAGCCGACGGCCCGCATCTCTATCCCGTCAAAACCATGAACCTCGAATCCATTCGTCTCCGCATCCGGTTCCTGTCGGAATCCGATATCGTACCGGCCTTCAACACCCAATACCGCGAAGACGACAGCGAAAAGCCCGATGACCTGTCCTATGACCATGACGAATCCGTCGTCATAAATAACATCCCCAACCAGCTCATGCTCTCAGTCGCGCCCCTCGATAAAGCGGCGCCCAAAACAAAGCGGGGGGTGTTTTATCTTCGAGCCACATCCGACAAAAAAGAATCCTGCAACAGCGATACAACGATCGACTACTCATCGATCATTCAACTCACCAACATCGGCCTGATCGCAAAGACATCCGGCAAATCAACTCTTGTCTGGGCCACATCACTCAAAGACGGCGCCCCTGTCTCCAATGCAAAAATCACCATCAGAGACCGCGACAACAACCGCCTCTGGTCAGGCATAACCAATTCCGACGGCGTCGCCACCGCACCAGGTTCGATAGACCTCATTTCTGAAAAATACCGCAAAAAGAGAGGTTCGCAACTATACATAATCGCCCGCAAGGGTGATGATACGGCCGTCCTTTCATCCTCGTGGTCCTATGGCATCGACTCATATTACTTTGATCTTCCGTACGGCAATTACATTGCGGAACCCGGTCTTTACGGGCACATCTTCACCGAGCGGGACATATACCGGCCCGGTGACACCATCCGCATCAAGGCAATAGTTCGTCATGACGAATACGGCAAATTTTCAATCGCAAAAACGAAACAGGTCGCTATTTCGATCTACAACAACGAAAACAATGAAGTCTTCCACAAAGAAGGAGAACTATCGGCCTATGGCACTATCGCCGCTTCATGGCGTGTCCCGCTGGGCGCCCGGCTCGGTTCGTATTCCATCCGCATACTATCGGATGGCAAGACCATCGAAGGCCCTGCCACATACGTGGATGTCCAAGAGTACCGCACCCCCGATTTCGAAGTCAAACTAAAAACACCCGCAAAAAGCTATACCTTCGGCGACCGGCTATCAGCAACCGCCACTTCTCGCTATCTCTATGGTGAACCCATGCGGCAGGCAAAAGTCGAATGGGCTGTCCGGCAGTATAACGACTACTATCATTCCGAGCGTTTCAACAACTATGAATTCAACGACTGGATCAGCGAAGAAAGCAACGAATCCGGTGCTGACACTTCCGAAGGAACACTCTTTTCCGATACACTCAAGACTAATTCCGCCGGCCTGTCGTCCATATCAATGCCACTCCGAGCCGGTCCCCGGCCTGGCGCGCGCCATCTCACGATCGAAGCCACCACATCCGACGTCAACCGCCAGACCATCAGCGAAACCACATCCGTCACTGTACACCCGGGTCTTTTTTATATCGGACTGAAACCCGCATCCTACTATTTCAAACCCGGCTCGCGCCAGTCCATCTCAGTCATCGCTATATCTCCCGATGACAAAATCTACAAAACCGGCACGTCGGTCACACTTCATGCTTTCAAACGCGACTGGCACACATCACTCAAAAAACAGCTGCACGGAGGATGGTATTACGACAGCCGCCCCGTCGACACTCCCGCAGGCCGCTGCTCCACACGCACTTCATCAAAGCCGGCAACCTGCTCTTTTACCATCTCCAAACCCGGTTACTATTACGTCCGGGCCTCCGCTCGCGATCCCCGCGGCAACACAATTTACTCCTCCACGGATTTCTACGCGATCTCACCAGATGCCGAAATTGGCTGGCTCCGTGAAGACTCGCCACGCATCGAACTCAAGGCCGACAAAAAATCATACAAACCCGGCGACACTGCAACCATCCTCGTCAAGTCACCTTACAAAAAAGCGCGAGCACTCGTCACCATCGAGCGCGAACGCCTCTTCGAATACAAATATGTCACGCTTACCGGCTCGGCTCCATCGGTAAAAATCCCAGTCAAATCCGGCTATGCCCCCAATATGTCAGTATCCGTCATACTTGTACAGGGCCGCACTTCCACCCGGCGCGATCCCCAAAAAGGCGATGTCGGCAAACCATCTTTCAAGGTCGGCTACACATCCTTCGAAATCAGGGCGGAGACAAAAAGACTCAGTGTCAAAACGGCATCCACTGCAAAATCATATAAACCTGGCGCCAATGCCACACTTACAGTCAAAACCAGCGATGCAACCGGCAAACCCGTCCGCGGCGAAGTCGCCCTCATGGTAGTCGACGAGGGAGTCCTCAATCTGACCGGATTCACCACCCCCGATCCGTTCGCCGCCTTCTATGCCCCCCGTGACACCAATGTGCAGACTTCGTCGTCCTATCTCCATATCATCGACCGGCGCGATTACGGTAAAAAAGGATATAACCCCGGCGGAGGCGGCAAAGGCGCAGGCAACGATGCCCGTATACGAGAAATCTTCAAGTCTTGCGCATACTGGAATCCTTCGCTCATCACAGATTCGCACGGAAACGCCCGCGTCACATTCAAACTACCTGACAATACCACCCGCTACCGCGTCATGGCCGTCGCTGTGACAAAAGGTGACAGATTTGGCTCCGCGCAAGCGACATTCACCGTCTCGAAACCACTCCTCGCACGCCCCTCGCTTCCACGGTTCGCTCATGTTGGGGACCATTTCGAAGGCGGCGTTGTCATCGCCAACAACACTAAAAAATCGCGTTCCGTCACCATCAGCGCCAAGTCCGAAGGCATAAACATCAAATCAAAACACGTTACCAGAAATATCACTGTCCCGGCCGGCGCATCGCGCGAGGTGACCTTCTCTTACTCCGCTCCCGCGCAGGGCACCGCGACATTCGACTACACCATTACTTCCGGCAAACTCAAGGACGCCATACGCACGCGCATCCCCGTAAAAAACTCCAAACCTCTGTTCACGGAAGCCGTCCACGGGTCTGTCACCACAAAGGCCGTAGAGCGGATAAAATTCCCTGCCAACGCTGACACACACGAAGGAGGTCTGTCTCTCATACTGGCGCCCACTGCTCTGACAGGACTCGAAAACGCTGCCAGGGCGGTCGAAATCTATCCATACGACTGCGCCGAACAGACGCTATCAAAAGGTGTCGCTGCACTCTCTCTCATGGCCTCTGGGAAATCCGGAAAAGCCAGCACTGAAAACATCCGCGCTACAGTCGAAAAAATCCCTCTCTTCCAAAAGGAAAGCGGCGGCATCGCCTACTGGCAGGACAGCGACTGTGAAAGCCCTTATCTCAGTGCTTATGCACTAATTTTCATCAACGAAGCTGCCGCCCACGGCATAAAGGCTGACACGCGCTCAAAAGCAGCTCTTAAAAAATATCTTGAAAACATCGTCCGTGAGAAAATCAAGCCATCGTGTGGTTATAAAAGCTATACGGATTATGAGAAAGTCGCTGCTGTATATGCCCTTGCAGGAGCGGGCAAAGAAATGAATTCCTACCATGTCACACTGTTCGACCGCCGCAAGGACCTCCCTGTCTGGGCAAAAGCCATGCTCGCCGCTGCCATCAAAATGACAGATGGCGACATCGACCTCGTCGGCAGGCTGCTTCGCGAAGTCGCCAACAATGTTGTCATGTCAGGCGGTTCGACCTATATCAAATCGTCAACGAACCAACGCGACAGCTACACCTCGCCACTGTATTCAAACACATGGGCCACCGCTGTCACTCTCATCGCATTCCTCGAAGCAGACCGCTCAAACAAACTCGTCCCCGGCATCGTCCGATACCTCGTTAGTGATATGAAAGCCGATGGATGGGCAAACACACATGAAGCAGCCTTCTCACTGCTCGCGCTCTCCAAATATTATCGCCTTTTCGAAAAAACATCGCCGGATTTCACCGCAAAAGCCACTTACGGATTATTCCCTCTCTCCACTCACAGGTTCACCAGTTCGGCTGACAAATCTGTCACCATTGAATTACCAGCAAAGAAACTCAAAAAAGGCACTGAAAAAAAGCTCACCATCACACGTCGCGGTCACGGCATCCTCTACTACACGGCGATCCTGCGATACGCCCCCGCAAAATGGGACGGAGCCCCTGAAAACCGGGGGTTTGTCGTCGACACCGAATACCGCACACCCGGCGGAGCCCGCATCGGCAACACAATCACAGCTGGCCAGGTCATCAAGATAACTGCATCGATCATTGCCACTGGCGATCGTCATTTTGTGGTTGTCGAAGACAAACTCCCTGCCGGATTCGAACTCATCAACCAGCGTTTCAAAACCAGCAAACACCATGCATCCAGCTATGACACCGAAGGCACGGATCCCGCCGCATTGCCAAAAAGCGACATGTACAACTGGTGGGTTTTCAACAACGTGGAGATGAAGGACGACCGCGTCGCACTCTTCGCCGATCACATGCCATCAGGCGTCTACCGGTATACATATTACGCGCGTGCCACGACATCTGGCAAATTCACTGACCCGGCAGCCACTGCCACCGAAATGTACTCGCCTCAAGTCACAGGACGCGGCCGCACAAAAACATTCAGGATCAGATAAATCCGTCTATCTTGCCGCCTCGACCATCTGCTTGACAACAAAGGTAGCTACATGTTCCGAATAGGTATCTCGCCCGAAACCGGCATCGTAGCCAAGTTCCCGTGACAGTTTATGACTGATACGTGGGCCACCGGCGATTATGATAAACCTGTCGCGAAGCCCTTCTGCTTCGAGGAGTTCGACAAATTCCGTCAGATTCGCGATATGTACATCTTTCTGCGTGACAACCTGTGAAATCAGGATCGCGTCAGCATTCACGCTTTTCGAAAATTCTATCAGCCGGTCATTGGGTACCTGGGCACCGAGATTGTATGCTTCGATCATCGAGTATCGTTCGAGTCCGTAGTGATGGTTGTAGCCTTTCATGTTCATAATGGCATCGATGCCTACCGTATGAGCATCAAATCCAGTGCAGGCTCCGACAATGACAATTTTCCGTCCGATATGCTCCCTGATGTACTCACTGACTTCATCCATCGACATAATGTCTTCAGTCGCGCTCTCGACAACTTCGATCGTGTCGATATCGATGCCAGCATCTGTACGACCATAAGAAATGAACAGTGTAAAACCACTGCAAAGTGGCGTTGCCGATACGATTTCACAGGTTTTAAATCCGAGGCTGAGCACAAATCTCCGTGCTGCTTCGCGCGATTTGGGCGAGTCTTCGACCGGCAGTGTGAACGAAAGCTGCACGGCTCCGTCATTCAAAGTATCTCCGTAGGGTTTTACAAACATGCCATCCTCCATTCATTTTTTCCGTGAGCGCTCACACGCCGAGTGTCTGTTTCAGAAAATCCGCGACAGGGTTCCAATAGTCTTCATTTTTTTCGATCACTCCGTCGAATCCCTTGCCCCCGTCTTTAGCTCGCTTGACATCGGCGAACTGCCCTTCCCCGATCGCCTCGAACAGCCCTGTTACATTGACTCTTTCGAGAAATTCGATGGTTTCTTCGAGTACCGCCTTCGCCCGGCTGATGATTATGCCATCCCGTTTAAACTCGATATCGTCGTAGAAATCGCTGACGCTGTTCATCGTGTACATCGCATTCTGAATTGCGAGATAACGATCCTGCATGAATGGAGTATGGATGGCTTCGGTGAGCATACCGAGCAGGTGTATGGACTGACTGGTTGCCTTTGAAACAAAATTGAACATGGTATTCATTGCATAGCCGCGAAAGATATCCCCAGTCATAAACTTTGTGGGAGGCATGTATTTGAGTGGGCATTCGGGGAATATTTCGCGTGCCATCTGAGCCTGAGAAAGTTCAAGGAGAAAACCATTTTTTATTTCGGGATTCATTTCAAACGCGTGCCCGAGCCCCAGACGGTTGAGCGGCAGTCCGGCATCGATCCCGAATTTTTCATTGATGAACTGCGACGCGAGCACAGTGTATGCCTTTTCGACAGCATCGGAAGTAGTGAGATAGTTATCTTCGCCGGTATTGATGATGATATCGGCGAATGCGTTGATCATGCGGGAAAAATGCTGGTCGACAAATGTGCGATACATATTGATGTCTCTGAACAGTACTCCATACATTGAATCGTTGAGCATCATGTCGAGACGCTCGACAGCCCCCATGGCGGCGATTTCCGGCATGCACAGCCCGGAGCAGTAGTTGACGAGACGGATATAACGTTTGACCCTGTCGCCTACCTCATCGAGCGCGGCGCGCATGATCCTGAAATTCTCCTGAGTTGCATAAGTACCGCCGAAACCTTCGGTGGTAGCCCCATAAGGCACGTAATCAAGCAGGCTCTGCGCTGTCGTGCGAATGACTGCCACAACATCGGCCCCCTGCTCTGCCGCTGCGGCTGCCTGTTTTACATCTTCGTATATATTTCCTGTCGCAACGATAACGTAGAGCATGGGACTTTTCGCATTTTCCGCATAAATGGCAAGCTTTTCATTGCGCAGGGCAACATTGGCGGTCACACGTTCGGCAAATGTAGCAACGAGTTCTGCGGACTTCACTTCGATTGCAGTTTTGTCAGTCATTGGCAACGCGGTGATGTCGAGACCATCGGCGATTTTTCGATTAAGACCGGCGGCAGTATCGCCCGAGCGCACGAGTGCGTTGACATAGCATGCAGCCGCACCGCTGCCGAGCCTGTCATGGAGTTGGCTTACGATGATGTTTGGGACCGGCACTTCATCCGCGCCGGCGCCATCGGCGCCGAGCAGTCGTAGCGTAGCGCGCTCGACCGTAACTGTCGTGTGATCTTTGATATAGGCGCTTACCGGATTGGCTATTTCTTTTGCAAGCTCACGGGCATAAGCAATTCTTTCTTCTGAGAGTCCGAGTTTTTTTCTCATCGTTTCACCTCGCTGTTATTGTGCAAGTATAGATATTCTTCCGCGAATTTTAGTATTTCGCCGTCGAGACCGAGCACGCCAGCGACAAACAGCGCGTCGTTTCCGCATTCGTTTCCGCTATCGAAAACTGGTTCGTACGCAACGGCTTTGTGTATCATTTTTATCCTATCGTCGAAACCCGCATCGTCGGTAAGTGTCTGGAAAGCATCACGATTCAGACCTTTCATACGAAAGTAGCACGCACCTTCATACTTGGGGATGGCATCATAGTGGGTTACTACAAAAAGTTTGCCAGTATGTTTTTTTATGGAATGCTCGATAATGCCGGAAATGAGCGCAACTGCTTCGCGGCTGTTAGTCGTGCGGGCAGGTTCGTCAAGCAACACAAACGGGCGGGTATTCTCCCTGCCCATGACACTTGAAATAGCAACAACTTCATTGCCGAAACTGCCAAGCCCTGCCCTGTCACCATCGCCTCGGATAACAGTCAGATCACTGTAAACACTGCTTGCGAATTCTGCCGCCGGTACGAAAAAGCCCATCTGTGCCGCAGCCTGCAAAAATGCTACCGTCTTGAGAACCACGGTCTTGCCGCACATATTGGAGCCCCGTATCACCACGACACACTCAGCACTATCAATAGTTAGCGGAGTGTACATTTCACCCCTGTTCTCACATTCCCTTTCGAGCGGCAAGTGACGGGCGGCCACCACTTTGAGCAAAAAACCGCCGTCATCAAGCCTGGGTCTTCTCAGGCCGAGCTTCAAGGCCGCCTCAGCCCTCGCAAGTGAAACATCGAAATCACACAGTGCCTCTTCG
Source organism: uncultured bacterium (assembly GCA_964595945.1). Classification (GTDB taxonomy): domain Bacteria; phylum UBP15; class UBA6099; order UBA6099; family JAJRTR01; genus CAZQSL01. The sequence continues at coordinate 90,183 of CAZQSL010000002.1, read as the reverse complement.
TAGGCTCGGAGCTGCTGCTTTTCTGCAATGACCGCACTGGTGATCCTGTCGAGCACCGATCTTTCACACTGGCGTTCGCGCACCACGAGAGCTTCGCGCATTGCCATATTCTTGAAATACTCATCGCAATAGACTGGCCTGACAACAACATGGTATTCGTCATTGGGTTCGACAAACAACTGTGAAGTATCGAGCCCCGTCGCCTGAGATGTTTCGAGAAGAATAAACTCTCGAAACCTGAAGTCAAGACCGAAACCCGCAAGCAGCCGCGCATTCATTTCATCGCGCATAGCCTTGCGACGATCATCAAGGATAGCAATGCTCTTCCGGATCGACTGAAGTTCGAGCGAATAAGCTTCGCTGATGATGAATGAATCATCATCGCCGCCGCCTTTCCCGAGAAGTTCACCCAAGTCGTGCGAATCGAACTTAAGACAAAACACCCCGGCCTCGCGATTGCATATAAGCATGGTTAGCGCCTTGTAATTGAAAAGGAATTTTTTCACGAGAAAGACATCCGATGCCTCGAACGGCGCATATTCAAGATCGGGCAATCGTTCGATCTTTTTGAGATGGTAACGGATTTTGTCCATCCGGCTTCCTGAATTTTCAACAAGACTGATGGCAGCCTCTGTTTTATCATATATTGATTCGAGCTCAGCGCGGTCCGTGCATAGCTGTTGCGAACGCTTGAATGCTTGTCCATAAGGAGTGCGCGGTACAAAACAATCGAGCAGACTGTCAATTCCGCTGAATCCCCTGAATGTTTCGCTTAATGAAGTCATTGCTCTCTCCACCACATCATTCTGCAAACGGATTGATCACTATCCTTGCTGCGGTATCGCAATCGATGAAATCAAAAAAATACTTTTCGCCGATGTTGAACAGATTGACCACGAAAAACAACAAGGCAAGCTTGTTGCGGAAAAGTATCTTCACTCTTGCGGCAAGCCTGAGCATTTCCGCATAAGTGATAAAAACTTTCGATAGATCATCGACAACAACAGCAGTACAGTCATCTGGCAGCCTTTCGATCTTCGCGGAAGTCAGCGCTCCGTCGATAAAATACGGATTGCCGGCAAACGATCCATCATATTCGTCGAATTCAGTCATAAGCATAGTCAGCTTGATGAGATCGGTAGTGCTTTTGACAGTCGAAGGAGTGACGCGAAGCACGTTGACGAATGCGGCATTTGTGACGGACGATATCTGTGTGACACGGTTGACAGCGCCATCTACGAGAAACGTACTGGCTGTAGTGCCTGAAAAAACACGCGTAGCGATTTCAGCGATTCGCGAATTACAGGACGGGCCTATGAGTTCGACGCTCCCTTCACGAATGACTCTCGAAAGCACATGTCGCCCGAAGATGTTTTTCTGCGGGAATACCTCGATGATAGAAAACGCCGCATCGCTTGCGTTCATGGCCTTTTCCGTCGTAACGATATAATCGCCTCTTGCAGCGATGATGATCGGCTTGAGATTACCATAGAGGTAGTCGCATTGTTCGCCATCCACACCGATAGACATAAAGGCTGGCGGCAGATTTATAGCGCGGAGGTTTGCAAGTGCGTATTTCAGGAAAGTCGTCTTGCCGGAATTTTTGTGGGAACCAGTGATGAAAACCGTTTTTCCCCTGAATTCGCTCCAGTCAATCGTCATGTCCGTTTTTCCTTATGGCGCGTTTGAGTTCCTTAGGTTCGAGGCAGAGCCTCTGACCGTTCATGAGGGTGGCGACTCCATCGGTCGGACCGTTATTGTCGGATTTGCATAGTTCGCACCAACAATCGGAATATACGTTTTTGGGCTGCGTATATGAAGTGATCACACCTTCGAAATTGCGAAGGATGACGCGTTTGTCAGAATAGGAAATGAGATAGTCGGGCATGACGGGGATTTTGCCGCCGCCGCCAGGAGCATCAACTACGAATGTCGGCACCGCAAGACCTGTCGTGTGACCGCGAAGATTTTCGATAATTTCTACACCGCGAGCGACCGATGTGCGGAAGTGCCCGATGCCGTTAGAGAGATCGCACTGGTAGATATAGTATGGACGCACGCGGATCATGAGAAGTTCCTGCACGAGTTTTTTCATTATGCGCGGACAGTCGTTGACATCACGCAGCAGGACAGTCTGATTGCCAAGAGGGATACCGGCGTCCGCGAGTTTGCGACAGGCTTCTTTCGCTTCAGCGGTTATTTCCTTGTAGTGATTGAAATGCGTATTTATGAAAACGGGATGATACTTTTTTATCATGTTGACGAAATCATCCGTAATGCGCATCGGCATAACGACAGGAGTGCGAGTACCCATGCGGATGATCTCTACATGTTCTATCGAGCGAAGTTGCTGGAGCACCCATTCGATCCTGTCGTCAGGGAGCACGAGCGGATCACCGCCGGAAATCAGCACGTCACGGATTTCCTTGTGTTCGCGAATGTATGCGATGCCGGCTTCGATGTTCTCCCTTGACAGATGCTGATCTTCAAAACCGACAAGGCGGCGGCGCGTGCAGTGGCGGCAATTCATCGAGCAAATGTTGGTGATAAGGAACAGCACTCGATCGGGATACCTGTGAGTGAGGCCGGGAGCGGGCGAGTCGACATCTTCGTGCAGAGGGTCGTCGAGATCATCCTCGCAACCGTCGAGTTCGCGAATGGACGGAACAGCCTGCAGGCGCACGGAGCAAAGCTCATATTCCTTGTCCATGAGTGCGGCATAATACGGCGTGATGGCCATGCGGAATTTTTCGAGACACTTATTCAGATTCTCTTTCGCCATGTCATCGAGTGTGATTATCTTCGAGAGAGTGTCGACATCCTTGACGACATTTCTGAGTTGCCAGCGCCAGTCATTCCAGTCTTCGGGAGCGACGTCCCTGAAAAACGGAACCTGTGTGTAATCGACGGATTTGTAAATTTTCATGATACCACCTCAGCAATAGACTGATTCATATAGATTTCTGATCACTGACGACTCGCGCAGGATATCCAGAGCGAGCTGCGCATGGCCTTTGGCATAGCCGTTGCCGATCATCATGTTGACATCCTTGCCGACGCCTTCTGCGCCAAGCGCCGCTTTCGAGAATGATGTCGCCATGCTGAAAAAGTAGATCGTGCCATTTTCCCGGCACATGAGAATTGAAGGCATTTCGGTGTTTGGCACGTTTACGCAATTGATGACAACATCGGCGAGCCTGCCTTCGGTCAGAAAAGATATTTCCCTGTAGCACTTGAGCGCGTCAGTTGCGTCGATAGTCAGGACATGATCGCAAAAACCCATATCACGGAGCGACTGATTGGCAGATTCGACGTTGCCGAGACCGATAACCTTTCCTTCGGAGCCAGCAAGCTTTTTGGCGACGTATGAGCAAAGCACGCCTGATTTGCCTGCGGCGCCGATAATTACGACGTTGTATCCATGTTTTACAAGGCGGGCAGTCTGAGCCGGTGCGCCGCATACGTCAAGCACCGCAAGGGCAAGTTTTGCCGGAATGTCCTCTGGCAGCTTTGCATAGAGACCACTCTCGAACAGAACGGCTTTCCCCTTGATAGTGACCTGATCAGTGTCTTTGTTGACGCTGACAATTTCATCGATGCGAAGCGGAGTCAGCGAAAGCGACACGAGACTCGCGATACGGTCGCCGGGTTTGAGATCGATATTGGCGAGCAATTCTCCAACTTTTTCGACAGTGCCGATAAACATGCCGCCAGAGCCAGTGACCGGATTCTGCATCTTGCCGCGCTGCGCTACAATACCAAGTATCGTCTGCTTGATCTTGTCGACATCACCGCCGGCTTCTTCCTCGATCTGTGTGAAACTCGCGGAATCTATATTGAGTGTATCGACGCCGACAAGTATCTCGTTATTTCTGATCGTGTCCATATCATTGTCAATTCTTGTCGCTGGCTGAGGCAGGACACCGATCGGTTCGATTACCCTGTGGCTGCCAAAAATGCACCCGCTGAGTTGAGAGTCCATGCTATTCCTCCTTATGATTCATTTATATATTTTGAGCATAGCGCGTACATCGTCGGGTGTTGCTGGGGAAAACCCTGCATCGGCGACAAGACGTGCGGCGCGTTCGACGAGTTGGCCATTGCTGGCGGCAAGCACGCCTTTTTCATAGTAGACATTATCTTCAAACCCCACGCGGATGTTGCCACCCATCGCGAGCGCAGACAATATGGAAGGCACGGACGCACGGCCACCGATGCCAGCAACTGTCCATTTCGCACCAGCGGGCAAGCGTCTTGCGAAGAAATCCAGAGTTGACACATCGTATCTCACGCCACCCGGCACATTCAGGATAATGCCATAGTGAAGTGGCTCTTCGATGAGTTTTTCCTCCATTATTCTGACAGAAGCGTCAATGTGCGAAAGATCGAACACCTCGATTGTAGGACGGATGTTGCGTGCTTTCATCTCGGCGGCACACTGGCGAATCATGGGCAATGTGTTGACAATTGTCTCGTCTCCGAAATTCATGGTGCCGCAATCGAGCGAAGCCATTTCAGGATCGAGACTGAGAGGCAGCATTCTCTCATCAAGCGACATCCATGACGCTCCGCCGGTGGTCACTTCGATCACAATGTCGGTTTTTGCGCGGACGAGTTCCATTGTCTGTCTGTAAACTTCGGGAGACTGGGTGGGATTGCCTTCGACATCCCTGACATGCAGGTGAAGTATGGACGCGCCTGCTTCGCGTGCGTCAACGGCCGCATCAGCTATTTCATGGGGGGTGAGCGGCAGATTGGGATTGTGCTGCCTTGTGGTTTCGGCACCGGTGATAGCACATGTGATTAGTACTTTTCTCATGTTGTTTGCCTCCAGAAATGACAGCTCGGCTATAGTAACCTCTCATGTGGTTACTATAGCGGTTTCATTGAATCATGTCAACAGATTTATTAACTTCATCCACGCTTTCAGGAATATCGGTTGAATAGAGCGCCATTGTCGTGCTAAAGTGTCCACTATTGGAGTTACTACAACATCTTCGACTGGGCTAAACGATGGAACAGGCACTCAAGTCTTTGAAGGCAATAGGATTCAGCGAATACGAAGCACGCGCTTACTGTGCCCTGCTGAAACAATCACCGGGCAACGGCTACCAGATAGCGAAGTTGAGCGGCATCCCCCGCGGAAAGATTTATGAATGTATCGAAAGACTCATCGCACGCAACGCAATCGTGCAGATCGAAACACCCGACGACTCGACTAAACTTTTCGCGCCGGTCGATGCAACCGCTCTTATCGACAGCATCGAGGATTCGATCAAAGATGCCTGCGGCTCCGCCCGCGACGCGCTTGACGAATTTACCAATAAAAAAAACATCGTCGAAGTACTCTGGCGTGTCACATCACAGAAAGACCTCGTAGCACGCGGCAAAGCTCTGACCAAAAGCGCAAAGACATCACTCCACGTCGCGACATGGGACGACGAATTCGATGAATTTCTGCCGCTGCTCATCGACGCTGCCAAACGAGAGGTCAAGATCGCGCTTGTACTATACGGCAGCCACAAGGGTGTCAAAAAACTGCAACAGCACAATGTCGGAGCAATCACGCACAGTGGTTCCAAACAAGAGGCTGTCAAAATCATGGGACGTCAGTTCGTGCTTGTCGCCGACCGCGAAAGTTGCATCACTGGCTCGATTTTCCCTGACAACAACGTCGAAGGCGTATATACTCACAACAGGGGACTCGTCACCAACGCCGTCGATCTCGTCAATCATGAAATCTATCTCGAACGCATCCTCAAGGAAGTCGGCAAACCCGTCTTTGACATCTTCGGCAAGGAACTCGTCAAACTCGACGCCTTCGACCCCGTCCGGGAATAATTATTAACGGAGAAAAACATGGAAGAAAAAATCACATCGGTTATCAGAATGCGAATGAGTGCTCACGACGCACATTATGGCGGAGACCTCGTTGACGGCGCACGCATCGTCGGCATCTTCGGAGATGTCGCCACAGAACTTCTCATCAAGCTTGACGGCGATGAAGGACTATTTCTTCGCTATGACGAAATCGAATTCCTCGCTCCCGTTTTCGCAGGCGACTACATCGAAGTGCGCGGCGAAATCGGCCATGTCGGCAATACCTCCCGCAAGATGTCATTCGAAGCGTGGAAAGTCATTGCAGCGCGCCGCGACGTCTCGCCATCAGCTGCAGATTTCCTTGACGCGCCGGTACTCGTAGCGCGTGCAGAAGGCATCTGCGTAACTCCAAAAGAGATGAAACGGAAACAGGCACTCACATGATCACAATAGAACAGGCCATCGAAATCGTCCTCAAAACGGCCGCCAGCATCGGCACCGAAACAGTCCTTCTGCACGAGTCGCCTGGCCGTGTGCTCGCTCGCGATATCGTGGCTGACTGCAATGTCCCCTTTGAGGACAACTCCGCAATGGACGGCTACGCGGTAGTCGCCGCCGACACTGCCCCGGCCTCAGATCAGGCACCTGTCACACTACGGATCATCGAAGATATACCCGCTGGCAGCATACCTCACGAAACTGTTGTTTCCGGATCGGCGGCACGGATTTTCACCGGTGCCATCATTCCCTCTGGAGCTGATGCCGTACTGATGCAGGAATACACCAGGCGCAATGACGACACGGTAACTGTTTTCAGCCCCGTACGTACCGGGGCAAACATCCGGCGGGCGGGTGAAGACCTCGCGTGCGATACGGTCGTACTCCACCGCGGCAAAGTCTTGCGAGCGGCCGACACTGGCATTCTGTCTTCCGCAGGCGCATCGTCTGTCGAAGTCGCCCGCCGCCCCATTGCCGGCATCATCACCACTGGCAATGAAATCATCGAACCATCCGAACCCATGTCACGCGGCAAAGTGCGCAATACCAACGGCTACACCATTTCCGCCATGAGCCGCGAGACTGGCGCGTTGCCAATACGCTACGACATTGTTTCTGACAATCGCGAAGCCATTGAAAACTGCCTCGACCGGGCTGCCGTGGAATGCGACCTCATAATCACTTCCGGCGGCGTATCAGTCGGAGACTACGATCTCGTCGGCCATATTGTCAAAGAAAAAGGCGCTCTTGATTTCTGGAATATCGCCATGAAGCCAGGCAAACCCCACGCATTCGGCAGCTACGGAGGGAAACCATTCATCGGACTGCCGGGCAATCCCGTTTCCGTCATGGTGGGATTCGAGATGTTCGTGCGCCCGATGATGTTGCAGATGATGGGCGCAGCGCACCTCTTCAGAAAACGCGCGTGGGCACGCCTCGAACACGATGTGAAGGAAAAAAGCGATCGTGTAAAAATCCTCCGCGGCATCGTTTCATACTCACGCGAAGGCATATCGGTAAAGACCACCGGCGCGCAAGGCTCGGGGATACTCGCCTCGATGCGCGATGCCGACTGTTTCATTTTTCTCCCCCAGGATGTCTCGGCTGCTTCCGCTGGCGACATGGTTGAAATCATGCTGCTTGCTTGAATTTCCACACGGCAATCATGCGCCAACACAGACAACTTTTCGAGGAATGCCTTCGGCGCAGATTTCATCGGTTTCAGTCTGGCAGCAGCACGAAATTGCAAGGAAAAAAAGGCCGATGATCAATGGAATCAGGGCAGTTTTTTTTGACGCGGGCAACACGCTTGTCTATCTTGACTACGAACGCATTGCACGCGAATTCAGACGATACGGCGTGGAATGCGACGCTGAAGATTGTGAATGCGTGGAGTATTTCGCGCGACGCGCCTTCGACGCTGCAATGGCCGAAGACACCCTGACGGGCAAAGACCCGTGGGATTTGTACTTCGGCGTGTTTGCCTCGCTTCTCGGAGTGGATGACGACTCGGTGATCTCCACAATCATCGAAACGCTGTGGAGCGAAAACGCAGGAGCCGGACTCTGGCATGTCATCCCTCACTCTGTCACGGCCACCCTCGAAACCCTCAAGGCAATGGGCCTTTGCACAGGCGTGATTTCCAACAGCGACGGAAAACTGATCGAAAGATTTCAGCGAGACGGATTCGACGGCTATTTCGATTTCATCATCGACTCACAAGCTGTTGGTTACGAAAAACCCGCGCGCGAGATATTCCACATCGCCCTCTCCGCCGCTGGCGTCAAGCCACAGGAAGCCATACATGTCGGAGATTTGCACTACGCGGATGTCGTCGGCGCACAAAACGCGGGGATAACACCCGTCATGCTTGACCCCGCTCAATTCGGATGGTCCCATGTCAGATCAATCAGCGACATTTCAGAACTGCCGTCCATGCTGATCAACCAACAACTCACCATGCCAATCGAAACCTGTAAGTCTCAACGGGACTGATCACTTCACCAGCATTTTCAGATATAAAAGAATGCCCGCCGACACAGCCACATTGAGTGACTCGGCCTTGCCGTGGATTGGGAGAGTAACCGCCACATCGGCAGCATCCTGCACCTCGCCGCGCAATCCCGCTCCCTCATTACCCACAAGCAGCAGAAAATCACCGGCAGCCGAACCGGCCCAGTCTCCAGCGCTGATCCCGCCCGACGGTACGGTCGCAACCACCTGCACCCCTGCTGCCTTCGCGGTCTCGATCACGGTCATAGGCGCAATGCCCGCAACGAACCTGCGGTAAAATATTGAGCCCATCGACGTCTGCACGGCAGTGGGATGAAACGGGTCGGTTGACCCGCTTGCGATATAGAGACAGCCAGCCCCCGCCGCCTCGACAGTCCGGATAAGCATACCCATATTGCGCGGGTCCTGTATGTCGCAAGCAAGTACGCATGCGCCCTTTACGGGCGCTTTTTCGATCGTAACGGCCGGAGGCTTCACGACCTCGGCAAATATCCCCTGCGGAGTGTCCATCGTGCTGATCTTTCGCATCACCGATGGCGCAGCGAGATACATCTCCGTCGTGGACGACATCCTGATGAGAATCTCTTTCACATCCGGCTGCTCCTCGATCGCATCAAGGACGACAATGCGCCTGATCCACGCTCCGGCGTTGACCGCGTCACGCACTCCGCGAAATCCTTCGACAGAGAAACTGCCACTCTCGCGCCTTCCCTTTCTCGTCGCGAGCGCCGCGAGTTCCTTTGCCACTTTGTTATCTTCACTTTTTATTATCTGCATGCCATTTGCTCACATTTCCGTTGAAATATTCAGCTTGTCAAACAATTATACACGCGGCGCATGTTCTTTCCACTCAAAGTGTCGTTTGCCGCACAATAGCCGGGCATGTAACGTGAAAACACGGCAAAAACGAAAACGGTAATCTGCACCTGTAACCCCTCAGGGCAATTCATGGGACATGACCGGAAAAAAATGAGAATCCTGCCAATCATTCCGGGGCATCGAGAACTTCTTCGATATAAAGCTCTTCATGATCAGGCGAGTCAAGATCGATGACATACCTTGTGGCAGGAGTGCGGCCGAGTTCGTCTCTTATAATTTCGACAACCGGGCGGAATGGATTATTGTCGCGCACAGTCAATACCCGTCCGTCCGCTCCATTGCTGAGACTGACATAACTCTGGACCGGATAGACGGAAATGGCCGCAAGAAATCTTCGCATGACAGCCGGATCGAATCCAACGCTTGAAGTGATAGATTTCAAAGCGCGTACAGGCCCGAGCTGCTGGCGATAGGCCCGGGGCTCATGGAGTGCCGAAAAGACATCCGCGACAGCTATGATATGTGCTTCGAACGATATTTCATCCTTCCTGAGTCCGAGAGGGTAGCCGGTGCCATCGAAACGTTCGTGGTGCTGATTGATCGCGAAAAGCGTTTCTTTGTCAATGATGCCATCGACAGGCAGATTATCGATGTGGCTCACATGGCGTTTGATCTCGTTGCGCTGATCTTCGGTAAGCTTTCCCGCATGCTGCCACGAAGAGGGAGGCACCAGTGCCATACCTGCATCGGAGAGAAGGGCGGAGAGACATATTCTGTCGAGGTTTTGAGGATTTGTGTCGAGGAGCCGCGCGATCAGAAGAGCCGTGACCGCAGTGTTGACGGAATGTGCGAAAAGATAATTGTCGAGGGCTCGCACTCCCGCAAGGATCACGGCGACTTTCGTAAGCTTCACGGCAGTTTCAATGTGTCGCAGCACGATATGCCGCGCTTCTTCATTGAGAGCTGTATTCCCCTTGATTGCCTTTATGAATTGTGCCGCCTGCGAGACGGTTTCTTTCCTGAGTGAAGCGACCTCGCCGGCCAGTTCGGAATTGAGCGATGACTCGACAATGTTATTGGGGTCGACAATGGCAATTTGACCAATGCCGGAGTTTTTTAGTGCGATGACTTTTTCAGATGACACGTACTGTGTAGTAGCGAGAATGATATTCCCACCGCTGTCGAGCACCTTTCTGCTTGACTGCATTTCGGGTGTAACCAGGTCAATGTCAACTAGTTTCATTTCCGTCTCCGATTCCGTAAGATTCGGAATATCTTACATTCAGTATTAACCATATTCCGAATTGCATCAAGTGAATAGACAGAAATGAAATGCGAAAGTTCCAGCGCCGAACCAATGAACGCCGCGAATGCTCAATTGACGATTCTCATTGTATTGCAGGAAGGACCGGATTGTCGACAGATAAGCGAGGAGCGGCCATATCATCACATCAGCGGCCAGTTGCGTCGCCTCCCCACACAATTTTATGAAGCTGGAGGTGGAGGCGCGCGTTGAGCTGATCTTCGGTGATCCACTTCCACAGATCACGCGGGTCGAGCACTCCGTGGACAGGCGACATGAGGACTTCGTTGGTCATGTCAAGTTCATAGCTGTACATCACTTCACACGCCCAGTCATAATCCTCGCGGTTGGTGAGGACAAATTTCACATTGTCGTCATCACGAAGATAATCGATGTTGTTCATAAAAATACTCTCGTGCGCACCGCTGCCGGGGCATTTGACATCGAGTATGATAATCGCATCATCAGGCACTTTGCGGATATCCATGCTGCCATTTGTCTCAACGAGCACGATGTAATCCTGATCTAACAGTTGATTTATCAGACCCACGCAGTTTTCCTGCAAGAGTGGTTCGCCCCCCGTGATGAGTACGTTGTCAAAATCATATTTACTGACGGTGCGCAACACTTGCGATACTGACATTTCAATGCCGTTTTCATAGGCATATTTCGTATCACAGTATGAGCATCTGAGATTGCATCCAGTGAGGCGCACGATTGTGCCGGGCAATCCGGCATAGGTGCTTTCGCCAATAAGCGAGCCGAATATTTCGTTGACTTTTAGGATTTCAGTCATTGTAGTTACCAGTCCCAATATAAAATTATGTTTCGTCATCCTCCATCTGGATGCCGAGAGCGGAATATTTTACCGAGCAATGCGTATGGTTGGCAGTCGATATGGCCACTTCGTTACCTTCGGGGCCCGTGAGCCGGCATTCGACGATACCGCTTTCGTCGAGGACCATGGAAATGCGGACACTGCGAAATCCATCGACGATTTCGACTGGAGTACCCGTCCATTCGACAGGAAAGGCCGGCCTCAGCACATATCTGTCAAGGCGAGGGTGAAAACCTGCCATGTATCTCATCATCGACACTACGGCGGCGAGCCTTGTCGCAAATGCCTTGTCTCCCGTGTCAGAAACTGCTCCAGCGTTTTCGACTACCATCGCTGCGACATGAGAGGCTTCTTTCACGAATCCGTATTTGACCAATCCTTCACAGGCAGCCACATAGGCGGCGGCCGCATTGGAGTCATTGGGGCCATACAGCTCAAACCCATGTGATCCAAGCCTGCTGACGATCCGGTCTGCCATGTGTCTGGCCGGCGCTTCGCCAAACATTGGCAAAAACGCGCCGGCCGTGACCGGAGCATCGTTTTTCACAATTATGGGACACAGCTCTTTGCCATCCGTGAATACTACATCATTGTAGATACCATCAGTTTCATTCCACATCACTTTATTGATGTTTTCGATGAGGTTGTCAGCAGCAGCTTCGTAGCGCTTGACTTCACGGCTGTCTTCACACATTACAGCCATTCGCCACCCCGTGCGAAATAGAGCGGCGATCATGCTGTTGAAGGCCACCGAGCGATAATCATGGTGATATGCCTCCGCGCCCGGGACCGCCTGCTTTATGTCAGCCATCATCGCGTCAGCTACAAACCAGCCGGCATCGTCATGGATGAAAAACTCATCTGATGTCTTCTTGAGCACACCAAGCCATGTCGCGTACTTTTTGAGACTCTCGAAATATGGGTCGGTTATTGTTGAAGTTCCATCAGGTACCCGCCCGGATGCCGGCTTCACTATCCTCCGGGACTTTTCTGAGGCTTTCTCCGTTAATTTCGCAGGCGGGGCTATGGCTCCGCTGTCATACAGCATGGCCACGGCGGAAAACAGGAACGGAAGCGCCGGATTGCGCCCGGCAAAAAACGGCGCCGCGATTTCCGGCACCATGCCCTCGGGCGTCTGATTGCCCAGAAACGGCGTGAGAAGATCGAGCGCAAGTTCAGGATTGAAATACATGACGACAAGAGACGCGAGGACCGAATCCGTTGCGCACGCCGCCGTGTTGCCAGAGGCCGACCGAAGCCAGCGCCGTTTGAGCTTCAGCCCAAACGGCAGCGAAATGCTGCCATGTATCTCGGCGACTGTCCGTGCAAAAAGGCTTGTTGCCCGCATGTCAGGCAACGTGACTTTCATCAGATCGGGTTCGAAAAACTCGCGCCCGAAATATCTGTGCCCGGTCTTCAACACATCAAGCGTCGGATATGACAGCACCCTGCTGACTCCTTCGATCCCCGCATCGAAAATGTTTTCTATCAAGCCCGGTCTGCTTTCGTCTTTTTCCTTCATATCGACACTCGCTTTGCTGTCATCCAAACACCTTTGCAGGCATGAATATATTACATTCTTAAAGACCATTTTTAAAGAAAAGTCGGATTTCTCGAATTACAGGATCAGAGTCGCATCGCCGAAACTGAAAAAACGATAGCGCCGCGCAATGGCTTCCGAATAAGCGGCAAGCACAAATTCCCGGCCCGCGAACGCACTCACAAGCGCAAGCAGGGTGGTACAAGGCAAGTGAAAATTCGTGATCAAAGCGTCGATCACCCTGAAGTGCTCGCGCCGGTAGATGTATATCCCCGTCGCGCCCGCTCTGCCAGCGGCGTCATCAAGGCCGCCGGCAGCCGCCCACGATTCGAGCGACCTCACGGCTGTCGTGCCGACCGCGATCACGCGCCCGCCGTTAGCCTTTGCCGCAGCGACTGCCCGCGCCGTTTCTTCCTTCACGATATACCGTTCGGTATGCATCTGGTGCAGATCGACCGATTCGGTCTTGATCGGCCTGAAAGTGTCGAGTCCGATGTGAAGAGTTACTTTCGCGAACTCCGCGCCACGTGACTCGACCGCGCGCATGAGATCATCCGTGAAGTGCAGTCCGGCAGTCGGCGCGGCAGTGGAGCCCGTGTGCTGCGCGTATACCGTCTGATAGCGCGCCGCGTCGCTGAAATGCGACTTTACATACGGCGGCAGCGGGACGATGCCGTGCCGGTCAAGAAACCCGGTGAGTGTGCCCTGCCCTTCATACGTCACTTGCCAGCGGCCTTCGCCGAGGCGCTCTTCAAGCGTGAACAGTTTTTCGCTCACATCGCCACTCGCGAAAAGAGGCATGCCGTTTCGAAGTTTCGACGAAGGCCGCGCGAGAGCTTCCCACGTCTGCCGCCCATCCGCAACCGGCAGTTCTTCGAGAAAAAGCAATTCTATGCGCGCGCCCGTTTCCTTCCGGGCGAAATAGCGGGCCGGAAAAACACGCGTATCGTTGAGCACAAGCAGATCGCCGGGGCGGATGTATTCGACTATGTCAGTAAAGACGCGATGTTCGAGCGATGCAGTGTCACGGCTCATGACGAGGAGACGCGAATGGTCTCGTTTTTCAGCCGGCGACTGCGCGATGAGTTCTTCGGGCAGTTCGTATTCGAGCAGGCGTGTGGGATAAGACATTTCCAGTAATCACTTTCAGATTGGAAAAAGCGCACCCGGTATCAGGCATATGGCTTGGGGATAATTTTACAGAGGCCGGATAATTTGCCCGTCAGCCCCTGTATTCACCGGCGAGGCGCACATAGACTGCCGCGTTGCGCTGGATATATTCGTATTCGTCGTCGCTGATTTCGCGCGCGATTTTACCGGGCACGCCCATGATCATCGAGCGCGGGCCGAATTTTTTCCCGGGTGACACGACCGAACCTGCCGCTACAATCGAGCCTTCGCCGATCTCGGCGTTGTCGAGCACCACGGCTCCCATGCCGACAATTACCCGGTCTGAGATAGTGCAGCCGTGCAGGATCGTGCCATGCGCTATGGATACGGTGTCGCCGACAATGTTTTCGCGGCCCGTGATGGTGTGGATAACCGCGTTGTCCTGCACGCTCGATCCTTCGCCGATGATTATGGGCGCAAGATCGCCACGTATGACGGCGTTGAACCACACGCTGCTGTTGGCCCCGATTTCCACATCGCCTATGATCATCGCGCCTTCGGCTATGAATGCCGTTTCGTGTATCCTCGGCATCTTTCCTTTGTATGGCAGTAGTGGCATTGACATATCCTCCGGTTGGGTTTTCATAAACAACAAAGGCGGAAATCCGTATTCCCGCCCCGTTTTTCAGCTATGTTTGCAGTGCATTTATCAGAATTTCATTTTTGACAATCTGTCGACCGATTCGAGCAGGCGTTCCTTGGATTTGCAGAAAGCGATCCTGAAATAGCCTTCGCCTTCTGCGCCGAATCCTACACCTGGCGTGACGACGACGCCTGTCTCTTCGAGTACGCGGGCGCAGAATTCGATGGACGATTCCTGGGTAGGCACCGGTATCCAGAGGTAGAAAGATGCTTTGGGCGGCTCGATGTCGAGCCCAATGGATTTGAGTGCTTCAACCATAAGTGTACGGCGTTCGCGGAATGTTTCGCGGATTTCTTCCTGCTCGTCACGCACTTCGTTGAGAGCGGTGATGCCGGCGTGCTGGACAGCCTGGAAGATACCGGAATCGACATTGGTTTTCACTCGCGAAAGGCCGGCGATGATGTCCTGATTGCCTATGGCGAATCCAATGCGCCAGCCAGTCATGCAGAAGGTTTTCGAAAGTGAATGAAACTCAATGGCAACGTCTTTTGCCCCATCGGCCTGGAGGATACTGGGAGCGACATAGCCATCGTAGGTGAGTTCGGAATAGGCGGCGTCGCTGCACAGGACGATATCATGTTTGCGGGCGACATCGACGGCCTTCTGGTAAAACTCAAGGGAGACGACTGCCGATGTGGGATTGTTGGGATAATTGATGAACATGATTTTCGCTTTGTTGAGCGCTTCCTGCGGGATAGAGTCGAAATCGGGCAGGAAGTTGTTTTTGCGTTTGAGCGGCATATAGTAGGAAGTGCCGTCGGCGAAAATGGTGCCCACGTTGTAGACGGGATAACCCGGCGAGGGAACGAGGGAAATGTCGCCCGGCTGGACGAATGCAAGGTAGATGTGGGCGATGCCTTCCTTGGAGCCGATGAGTGAAACGATTTCCCTGTCGGCGTCGAGTTCGATGCCGAAGCGGCGGTGATACCACGAGGCGCAGGCTTCGCGAAAGGCGGGCATACCTTCGTAGCTCGGGTACTGATGGTTAACCGGATTGGCGGCTTCGCGGCAGAGTGTGTCGATGATGCGTTTGGGGGTCGGCAGATCAGGATCGCCTATGCCGAGATCGATGACATCGACACCTTTCGCGCGCGCCGCGTTTTTCTTTTTATCAATCTCCGCGAACAGGTACGGCGGGATTTTGTCCATTCTCTTTACGTATTGCAAGACTGTTCTCCTTTCAGAGTGCGCTCGGCCGGAAATCAGGCGAGCCACTCCCCTTCAAAAACGGATACCGCGCCGCCTGTCATAAACATGGCGCCGGTTTTTTCGTCCCAGTCGATATGCAGGTCACCGCCGCGCAGGTGAATGACGGCAGAGCGGCTCGCCATATTGTTAAGGCTGGATGCGACAAGCGTTGCGCAGGCGCCTGTGCCACAGGCGAGGGTTTCGCCGCAGCCGCGCTCCCACACACGCATTCTCATTTCATTTTCCGAAAGCACCTGCACAAATTCCACATTTGTGCGGCGGGGAAACATCTCGTGGCGTTCGAGCGCTGGCCCGATCACCGAGATGTCCATGTCAAACGGATTGGAGTCGACAAACACCACGGCATGGGGGTTGCCCATCGACACACAGGTGACTCGCAATGACTGGCCGCCTACAACGACAGGCAGCGCTGTCGCATTGTCCTGATCTGTCGATACCGGGATAAGCGGAGGATGCAGGATCGGCGCGCCCATATCGACGGTAAGTGTATCCACTTTGCCATCCTTGCATGCTGCAGTGATAATTCTTATGCCAGCGAGCGTTTCGACCGAAATTTTCACGTTGCCATCAGCCGTAGCGCCCTTTTCTGAAGGCATCACCTTTTCCACGTAATACTTTGCCGCGCACCTGACGCCATTGCCGCACATTTCAGGCTCCGAGCCGTCTGCATTGAAAATACGCATGCGGAAATCGGCCTTGTCTGACGGTAGTATGGCGATGAGGCCATCGCCGCCCACCCCCATCTGCCTGTGACACATTTCAGTGCTCAATGAAACAAGGTCGCGGGCTTCACTTGCGCCGGGACCAATAACGACAAAATCATTACCCTGCCCGTGCATCTTTGTGAAACGCATGGTGGAGTTGCTCCATATCTAATATTGTGCCGGAATAATCTGACCGGAATCATCACATCGGTGGTGTCTGGGGGATCGGGATCGCCTGACCCTGCGGTACAGGTTTGCCGCCGCCGAGTTTGAGATTGAGCGGGAATGCCGGTGTGATGGTAGTGATCGCATGTTTGAAGATCATTTGCTGCTTGCCAGCCGATTCGAGCAGCACAACGTATCTGTCAAAACCCGAGATGTGCCCGTGGAGCTGTACTTTGTTCGTCAAAAAGACGACGACCGATACGCGTTCGTTTTTTGCCTTTTTAAGGAATTCGTCCTGAATGTTGATTGCGCCTTCCATTGTTGAAGCCTCCTGTTTAGTAGTTTAATCTAATAATGGTTTACTCTTGTACGGCCGCCACCAGCATGTCCGCGATATCCCCCGCGGACATCTGATCCCTGTCGAGTGAAACAGTATCGGCAAAGGATCTGAACCATGTCATCTGTCTTTTCGCGAATCGCCGCGTATCTCTCGCCGCTTCCGCTATGGCTGCCGCTCTGTCAGTCTCCCCCCTGATTAGACGCATAGCCTGCGCGTATCCGATTGTCTTTTCCAGAAACGCACATGTATCTTCTCCGCGTGACATCAGTCTTTCCGTTTCTTCCATCAGACCGCAACCGAACATGGCCGCAGTTCTGATATTTATAAGATGATATAATTTTTCCCTGTTCATGTAAAGTATATAAGCCTTAAATGCGCGACCGCAAATCGTTTGCTTATCAGCTATGGTACGGGGTCTTTCAGACCTCACATCCGATGGTTTTCTGCCAGTAAGGTGAAAAATCTCCAGTGCCCTGATCACCCTGTATTTGTCATTCGGATGCAGTCGCGCGGCTTCTTCAGGATCGACAGCCTCCAGTTCGGCATGCAGCACGCCGCCACCCTCGGCCCTTGCCCGCTCGTTGAGAAGTTCGCGATACTCCATGTCGGCATCAGCCTGACAAAAGTCGAATCCTCCGAGGAGCGCAGTCATGCACAATGGCGTACCGCCGACGATGAGGGGCACGTGGCCACGCGATTCTATTTCCGGGATGAGTTCATTGCACCTGTCCGCGAAGTTGGCGGTGGTGAAACGTTCGCCTGGCTCAATTATGTCGATCAGGTGATGCGGCACCTCTGCCTGCTCTTCGGGAGTAGCCTTCGCAGTACCGATATCCATGCCCCGGTACACCTGCCGCGAATCCATCGAAATGATCTCGACCGGCACCCGCCGCGCAATATCCAGCGCAAGAGATGTCTTCCCCGAAGCCGTAGGACCTGTAATTATCGCTATTTCCTTCATCAGCTTATTAACTCAATAACGCCGTACACGACAGTTTTGCCCACACGGACGATCCTCGTGAATTTTACAGCCCTGTCTTCCGGCACGCCGGCACGCATTTTCACAACCACGCACCTCGTCGCCACAGCCGCCGCACGATCGAGCGTTTCATCGTCGACACCACCCATCTGTCCCACCTCACGCAGACGTTGCATAGATGACGACATGACGACCGTGTTCTCAAACATCGGGTCGAAGTATACGACATCGTAAGATGCTTCGCCACAACCTGCGAGAAAGTTCTTATGGTCAGCCGCGATAACGCTAATGCGCGCGGCCGATTCGGCGAGCTGCCGTGTCGAATACTTATAAGCCGCAAGCCCGCGATTCACGATATCAGCCAGCACAATATCCGACTCCAGCCCCGTGATGGTACCGGTGGTAAGCGACGTACCGAGTACAAGCGAGTCGCAGCCGAGACCGAACGTCGCGTCAAGCACACGTTCGCCGCCAGTGATGTTACAGGCTCTGACGATGGGATCGAGTCCCTTGTTCCACTTCAGACGGATACCAGCCGTGTTTTCGTGGTAATACAAGCGGCCCTTGAGCGTCTGTATGCAGGGGTATTTGTCTTCTTCGACATAAAAGAGCGAAACGCCAGTCGCGGCCCTGATCCTGTCAAGCGGGAGGTCGCCGCGTTCGACGAACGGAATACCGAGCCGTTGCGATGTCTCATACGCGCGGGGTTCGAGATCGCGCCGCCCGCGCGGCACCGTGACGCGCCATTTTTCCGCGAATTGCCGGGTATAGTTTTCATTATCCATTTATGCGTTTCCAGTGTTTATCTTTTGAACCAGCCCTTGAGCGTGTCGAGCGTGATGGAGTGTATGATCGGGCGGCCATGCGGGCATGTCCGGTTGAATTCGGTTTTCAGAAGGTCGGACACGAGCGCGTGCATTTCCTCATGCGTGAGACGCTGGCCGGCCTTGATTGCCATTTTGCACGAAGCAGTGGTGATCATACGGTCGAGGAGCGCGTTTTCAGGCAGACGGCCATGCGTGGTTTCGAGTTCGGCGGCAAGGGCCGAAAGGAGCTCGACCGGATCGTCAGCGCGCGTGTTGTGCACTGCCGAACGGATGACAAACGCGCGTTCGCCGAAAGGCTCAAGCTCGATGCCGGCGTTTCTGACAGCCTTGAGATTGCGCATAAGTATAGCGTGGATATCACGTGGAAGCTCGACCGGCTCCGGCATGAGCAACATCTGCGCGCTCGGCGTGATGCCAGCCTTGCGAAGCCTGTTGTAGATGATGCGTTCGCTCGCTACATGCTGGTCGATGAAAACCGGTTCGCCGTAAAACTCGGCCATGATGAAAGTCTCGTAGAATTGCCCGAGAATCCTCACGCCCGCCATCGGATCGCTGGCATGTTCGAACGGATCGGACTGCATCGTCCATCCCTGCATGACAGTTTCGTCCGTCACTTCCGGAGCGCGCGACAGCACCGGATCAGGCGGCGCAAATCCTATTGCCGACTGCATGGGCTGGCTTGAGAGTAATGGCGACTTACGGTTCACCACCGGGTCCATCATGCCTGGCGGCTCGGCATCGGCACTCCTCGCAGATGGAAATTCAGGCAGCGCGGCCTGCGGGCCGAGCCCTTCGCGCACCGTGCGGTACACGAGGCTGAAAATATCCTGCGGCGACTCAAAGCGCACTTCCGCCTTCGTGGGATGCACATTCACATCGACCGATGCCGCCGGCAGATCGACAAGCAGTATCGCCATCGCGTGGCGGCCCGGCGGCATGAGCCCGCGAAAGGCGTTTTCGATTGCCGACGACACGCCCTTGTCACGCACATAACGTCGGTTGACAAAAAGCATCTGATAGTTGCGGTTGGGAAAAGTGACATCGGGCTTTGTGAAAAAAGCTGTAAGCCCGGCCACGCCACGCGAACCCGTGGCCGTGACGATGGACGCGCTGATGTTGCCGCCCATGATGTACGTGATGCGGTCGATAAATTCCTGTGAAGGCGGGACGGACAGCGCTTGCGACGAGTTATTGTCGACTCGAAAAGCGACCGCCGGATAAGCGATGATGAATTTTTCGACAAGTTGGACGATTGCCGACGCTTCGGCGCGGGCTGATTTCAGAAATTTGCGGCGGGCGGGCACATTGAAAAACAGGTTGGCGACCTCAATGGTCGTGCCCTGCGGCCTCGCGGCGGGGACGGCTGGTTTTTCAATTCCGCCTTCCACCTTGATAATAACTCCGCTGTCCGATCCGGCTGCGCAGGTAGTAACAGTGAGATACGACACGGCGCCCATGCTGTTGAGAGCCTCGCCGCGAAATCCGAGCGTGTGGATGCTTTCGAGATCGGCGACATCACGGAGTTTGCTCGTGCTGTGGCTTTTAATGCACAGCACGGCATCGGCGTCATTCATGCCGCACCCGTTGTCGCTTACGCGTATGAGTTTATGCCCGCCGTCTTCGAGCGTTACGGTGATTTCCGTAGCTCCCGCGTCGATTGCGTTTTCGATGAGTTCCTTCACGACCGAAAGCGGCCGCTCGACTACTTCTCCGGCCGCGATCTTGCTGATAGTCACCGGATCAAGGATTTTTATCATGTATCACCTTCCAATATTCCAACCGCCATGCCAGGCATTCTGACAAAAACAAGTACCGCTGAAACCTGCCGGAAGCTTGACAGTAATCAAGCCGTTTTGCCTTGTCTACTATCCGAAGGTCTGCAACGGGCAACAAAACATAACCCCAATCAGAAAGACCATCAGAGCGCAACAGTCATTTCATACTCATGCACAAAACACATTATAGCGTTTTTCGACTACGCGATTAAGCCTGAAAGCGAGGTTATCATATTTATTTGTTCGCCTGAACTAAATGACATATAATATCATAAGAAGAAACAACATACTAATGCATAACGACATCGACGCACATCGTGTTGATCTGACTTCGGAGAAATGCAAATGAGCCAATACACCATCACAATGACTCTACTTCCGCAGGCTGTATACTGCAAGCTGTCGGGCAGGATCGGCGGCGAAGCATCCGTCAAGCTTTTCAAAGACATCAAAGAAATAATTGAGGAAAATCACGGGGTCGATCTCGCCATTGATTTCAGAGATGTCGATTTTCTCGACAGTTCAGGACTTGGCGTACTCGTCGCGATCAATTCCACGATGATAAGAAAACAGAGACAATTCCATCTCATAGCCGTCCCGCCCAACATTATGAATATCCTTCGCGTAACTAACCTTCATAATATTTTGAGCATAGCGGACGAAATTGGAGACATACAGCAAACTCATGAATAAGCGCTCTCACTCACTTCTCACGACATGCGCACTCGTGCTGCTGATCGCCGCCGCTCGGATGACACCTGCGGCTGACCAGACAGCGGACAGGGTAACGGCTCTGAAGGGCGGCGTGTCATATCGCACTCAACAGGGAACCGACTGGAAACAGTTGTCCGAAGAAATCCCGCTACCTCCCGGCACCGAATACCGCCTCGCCGAAAAAGCCCAGATGCGCGCCAGCTACAGCGACGTACTTACCTGGATTCTCGCCGGCCCGGCAAAACTCCGATCATTCGGCCTCAACCGCCAGGGAAAACCCGGCGCTTCGGACATCGAACTGAATACCGGCGTCCTCGCGCTCACATTCCACCCCAGAAATTCCAAGTCCGCAATTACCATTGAAACACAGGCTGGCATTGTCGACGCCACTGGTGATGCTGTTTTCACGGTCGATGCCACTTCACAGAATTCCGTTGAAATCAGCATCGGCCTCGGCAACGTATGCTTCCGCACCACTCAGAAAGCCGACAGGAAGTGCTCGGACAGCGGCACTCTCATCTGGACCGCCGAAAACGGTAAATTCACACTGCTGCCTGGCGTCACGCCACAGAAGACAAAAGTGTGGATAGACAACAAGTGGGTCACCCCGCTCGTCAAACCAACCCTCCGCATCGATTCACCGCAGGAAAACAGCTATTTCAGCAAATCTTCCATCTCAGTCACCGGCATTGCCTCCGCCGGGTCTGCCGTTTCCATCAACAACAAATCGTGCGATGTAAAATCCAGCGGCGTTTTTCACTGCTCGATCATTCTCTTCGAGGGCGCCAATAAAATCATCGTCAAGGCAAAATCCCCCGCCGGCGGCATTACTTCCGTCACACGTACTGCTTTTCTCGACAGCACTCCCCCTCTGCTCACCGTGACTCAACCCATATCAAGCTTCGATCCCTCGACTGTCGGCACCTGTGACAGCCGCCGCTGCTACATCCAGATATTCGGTCTCACCGAGCCCGGCGTCGCACTATACGTAAACAACATCAATATGAGCCGCTATATCGAAGATGACGGCTCGTTCCTTATTCAGGAATTTCCCATAGAACACCGCACCGCCACTCTCAACATCGAAGTCCAGGATAACCTCAGACAGCGCACCTATGAGATTCTCCATGTCATTCCACCCATGGATTCCGACAACGACAATACCCCTGACGCTTACGATCCATGCCCTCTGGACCCATCGTGTAACTGATCAACGCGCATCGCGACTGTCGGTATAACCCTCGCCCATCCGCCTTCAAGCATCATTGGGGGCTGACCACCATGTATGCTTCCCGTTTCAGCCCGAAACAAAAAGCGCCACACATTCGACATGAAACGTGTGGGGAAACATGTCGACCGGCTGGACTGATTTGAGCGAGTAACCTCCGTCGCAGAGGAGTCCGGCATCGCGCGCGAGCGTCGAAGGATTGCATGAGATGTAGACGATTTGACGCGGACTGGCTTCGAGAATGGCCTTTACGGTCGCGGGATGCATGCCGGGGCGCGGCGGATCGGTGACGATGACATCTGGCCTGCTCTCAGCGCAGAGGTCAGCGAGGACGTTTTCGACTACTCCGGCGATGAGTTCGACATTGTTGATGCCATTGACCGCGAGATTGACATGACCGTCGGCCACCGCGCTTTCGTTGGATTCGATGCCGATCACGCGTTTCGCGCGAGGCGACATTGCCATTGCTATGGGCGCCATCCCGGTGTAGAGGTCGAACACCGTTTCTGTGCCGCTCATACCGGCAGCGGCAAGGGCGGCGCCGTAGAGACGTTCACACTGAGCCGTGTTGGTCTGCATGAATGACTTTGGCGATAACTTCAGCTTGAGACCGCAGACCGTTTCGGTGATGTGATCATCTCCCGCGAGCAGTCTTTCTTCTCCCCCAAGTGCCACTCCACTGAGTGAGTTGTTGACAAATAGCCACAGACTTTTGACCTCCGGAAACTGGCTGGCGACCATTTCTGCGAAGTCTCCGGCATGTTCATCGAAAGAACTGTCCTGGACGCAAAGGCAGGCCATGAGCGCATCGCGCGTATTGCGGATGACAAGATTGCGGAGCAGCCCGGTATGCTTTCGCATATTGTGGGCGCTGAGAGAACGCGCGGCACAGAAATCGCGTGTCGCATTGCGCAGCCTGTTGCATGCGTCCTGCTGGAGATGGCAATAATCAAGGTCGACAATCCAGTCGAAGTAGCCCGGTTTATGCAGTCCGAGACGAAGCGAGCCATCGCGGGCCGTTTCGAAGGAATACTCCATCTTGTTGCGATATTCCCAGGGATCGTCCATGGAGATGATCGGGAGCATAGGCGGATCGGGGATATGTCCGATGCGTTCGAAATGGTCACGAATCTGCCGGGACTTGGCTTCGAGCTGACGTTCGTATGCATAATGTTGGAGGCGGCAGCCGCCGCACTTGCCGAAATGGGCGCAGCGGGGATCGCGGCGATCTGGCGAAGGGGTGACGATCCCGGTGGCAACGGCGTTGATGAAACCTTTTTTCTTTTTCGTGACACGAGCCGTTGCGGTGTCGCCCGGGATAGTACCTTCGACAAATGCCACCATGCCGTCATCGAGCCGCCCCACACCGGAGCCGCCGAACGCGAGCGTATCTATCTTTATTGTTATGATATCGTCTTTTTTCGGCACTATGGGGTGCCCTCCAAATGAGGATAACTATTTTTCTTCGGGCGAAGAGAGGGCGGCTTCGACCTGTTCGAGGATTCTTTCGACCACATTTTCGGAAGATTCGCGAGAGCGGAACCCTGCGGCATAAGCATGCCCACCGCCGCCGAGCCGCTCGGTGATCTTGCCGACATTGACACCTATCCGCGACCGCATACTGACACGGCACAGTCCTTCTCCAGTGATCGTGACCGTGAAATTGACACGGCAGCCCGAGAATGCGCCGATCGACTCGACTATGCCTTCAGTGTCTTCTCCTGTCGCCTGTAGTTCCGCGAAAATCGCATGCGGGAGGACTACATAGGCTACCTGGCCATCGTGAAGTATTCTCATATTTGCGAGAGCATACCCGAGCATCCGAAGGTGCGAGACTGGCCGTTCATTGTAGACGGCAGTCGCAACCGCTGCCGGGTCGGCCCCATGCTCGACGAGTTTTGCGCTGACTCTGAAAACCTCGGGAGTGGTGTTTGTGTGCATAAAACGGCCGGTATCGTGCATCAGGCCGGTATAGAGCGACGTGGCAGTATCACGGTCTGGCTCGATGCCGCAGAATTCACAGAAGCGGTAGATCAGTTCACAAGTCGATGAAGCGCCGGTGTCGACACAGTTGACGTTGCCGCCGCCGGTATTGGTGAGATGATGATCGATGACGGCTATGGCGCCGGCGCGTTCGAGGATCGGTGCGAAATCCCTGCCGATGCGTTCCGGGATGCCGCAGTCAACAAGGAGCGCGAGATCGGGTATTGCCGCTGGATCGACATCAGACGGACGGAGCACACTTTCGACACCTTTGAGAAAATGCAGATTGCCGGGTATGTGATGGAAGCTGCACATCGTGACGTCTCTCTTGCCAAAGCTTTTTATAAGGATGCGCTGCATCGCGGTCATGGCGCCGATGCAGTCAGCGTCCGGATTGATGTGACAGAAAATGTATACCGTGGCACTTTCCTCGAAACAGCGGCGGATCGGCGCGAAATCAGTCATCGTTGTCCTCCGCGGAGGTCTCGCCCATGATGCCGAGCGCTTCCTCGTCCTGCTTTTTGACAGTATCGAGCAGCTTGCATATCTCGACTCCGTGCTCAATGCTGTGATCATTGTAAAACCGTAGTAAGGGAATGCGTTTGATGGTCATTTCCTGCGTAAGACGCCGGTGAAAAAAAGCGCTTGCCTTCTGTAGCGCGCCGATGGCTGCGAACTGTTCTTCGAACGTACCCTGCATGAACGAGATATAGACCTTTGCCGACCGGAGGTCTTTTGTCACTTCGACATTTGTCACGGACATAAGCAGATTTGCGCGCGGGTCTTTCATTTCTTCTCTTATGAATTCGCTGAGCAGTCTCTGTATTTCACGTGATACGCTTTTGATTCTTTCGATAGCCATTTGTCATGTCCTGAATTTTAGTGTAGATCAGATGAACTCCTCATTTGTGGAAGTGACGTAGAGTTCGGAACGTCTTTCGATCATTTCAACCGCTGATCCGAGCAGTTGCCCGGCACCGGCCCTGTCTGTCGCAACGGCAGCAACGCCGATGACGGAACGCTGCCACAGATCGTGGTATTCGACTTCGGCTACCGATACATTCAGTTGATTGTGGAGATTCTTTTTTACGCTTTGAAGCACCTGCCGCTTTGCCTTCAGAGAAGTACTTGCGGGGATATGAATTTCAACTGTCAGTATGCCGACAACCATTATGTGTGCTAAGGCGCGGCCGGAGCCGCGCCTTTTCAGCGCTGTATTCAGATTGTGTCGATTTTCTGTTCGACAAGTTTGTAAGTGTCGATGATGTCGCCCTCTTCGCAACTGTCGAACTTGTCAAGGATCACACCGCATTCAAATCCGGCCTGTACTGCCTTGACATTGTCCTTGAATCGTTTGAGTGAGGCGATTTTGCCTTCGTATATGAGCTTGCCTTTTCGATAGA
Organism: uncultured bacterium; assembly: GCA_964595945.1. GTDB lineage: Bacteria > UBP15 > UBA6099 > UBA6099 > JAJRTR01 > CAZQSL01. Next base: position 64,212 of record CAZQSL010000002.1, on the reverse strand, counting down.
GCTTGGCGATCGATCCCGGTGTGGCTTCTCCTTCGAGCACGTAGCTGCCTGCGATATTGCCGACTCGCGACGATGCGAACATCTTTCTGACTTCGATCTTGCTGGCGAATACCTCGTCGAATTTCGGCGCGAGCAGTCCGGCCATGGCGCGTTTGACTTCGTCAATGAGGTTGTAGATGATGTCGTATGATTTGATCTGTATGCTCTCGGTGTTGGCGAGTGCCTGCGCGGCCGTATTGATACCGACGTTGTAGGCGAACACGACAGCGTTTGACGCGGCGGCAAGCATTATGTCCGTTTCCTTGACATCACCGAGTGCGCCTCGGATTACCTTGACGCGGACAGCTTCATGTGTGATACCTTCGAGTGCTGCGGTGATCGCTTCGAGCGAACCCTGCACGTCGCATTTGAGAACGACTTTAAATTCCTTGAGTTTATCATCCTGTATTTGTCTGAAGAGGTCATCGATGGTTATGCGGCTCGTATAGTGTCGAGCCTCTTCGCGTTTCTTCGCCTGTCGTTTCGAAGCGATTTCTCTCGCGGTTTTTTCGTCTTCGAGGACCATAAATTTGTCGCCTGATTCAGGGATACTGCTGAGGCCGTGTATTTCAACCGGTGTGGAAGGTGGCGCTTCCTTGATCTTTTCGCTGCGGTCGTTTTCGAGAGCGCGGATTTTTCCGTAAGTCTCGCCGACGACGAAGTAGTCGCCGGAGCGCAATGTACCATTTTGGACGAGGACTGTCGCGACCGGGCCTTTTCCCTTGTCGAGCTTGGCTTCGATGATCGTGCCGAGCGCCTTTCGGTCAGGATTGGCCTTGTATGCGTGGAGGTCGGCCACGAGGAATATCATTTCGAGGAGTTGATCAAGATTGATGTTCATCTTGGCGGAAATATCGACATAAACGGTGTCGCCGCCCCACTCTTCGGGGATGAGGCCCTTATCGGAAAGCTGGCGTCTGACAGTGTCGGGCTTGGCATCCGGTTTGTCGATCTTGTTGACCGCGACGATTATGGGCACTTTTGCTTCCTTGGCATGATCGAGTGCTTCGAGCGTCTGCGGCATGACGCCGTCATCGGCTGCGACAATGAGTATGGCAATGTCAGTGACCTGAGCGCCACGGGCGCGGAGAGCCGTGAAAGCTTCGTGGCCAGGGGTGTCGATAAACGTGACTTTCCTGTCATTATATACGATTTGATAGGCGCCGATATGCTGTGTGATGCCGCCGGCTTCGGTGTCGATTACGTGTGCGTTACGGATAGTGTCGAGGAGCTTTGTCTTGCCGTGATCGACGTGTCCGAGGATAGTGACAACCGGCGGGCGTTCGACGAGCGCCGACTCTTCGTCTTCGAGTCGCTGGAGTTCGGCGGCTTCGGCTTCGACAGAAGTATTTTTTTCGACAACCATGGAAACCTCGAAATGCTCGGAGAGCAGGGTAATGACATCGACATCGAGGCTCTGGTTGAGAGTGGTCATGAGTTGAAGTTCTTTCATCAGATACATGATGACATCGGATGACTTGAGCCCGAATTCATGGCTGACTTCCTTCACTGTCATTGGACCGGTGACGACAACCCGGCGTTTTTGCTGTTCTTCGGCAGGTTTCTGGTCTTCAGCATCACGCTGCCGTTTTTTCATGAATACGGTTTTTGTACCCTTGCCGCGTACCAGACCACGCTGCTTGATAGCTTCGAGGCGGCGTTCGGGGCTGGAGTAAATATCGTCGGTGTCCACCTTGATAGGGGGCGGCACTTCGAGGCGTCTCTTGTTTTCTCTTTCTTTCTTTTCGCGAGCGAGTCTTTCTTTCTTTCTCTTTATCGCGTCTTCGTCACGAAGTGATTTCGGTGCGCTTTTCGGTTTGTTGAGAGCAGCCTGCAATTCTTCGACGATCGAGGCCGGTTTTATTGATTTAGAAGAAGGAGCCCCGCCCGACGCAGGTCTTGGACCACCACCCCCGGGCCTGCCACCAGGTGCGC
>CAZQSL010000002.1:0-62138 GCA_964595945.1 uncultured bacterium | reverse complement strand
CTTCGCGGCGCGGGCCATTGTACGGCGGGCGGCTGTCGCCTTCGCGGCGCGGGCCATTGTACGGCGGGCGGCTGTCGCCTTCGCGGCGCGGGCCGTTGTATGGCGGGCGGCTGTCGCCTTCGCGGCGCGGGCCGTTGTATGGCGGACGGCTGTCGCCTTCGCGGCGCGGGCCGTTGTATGGCGGGCGGCTGTCGCCTTCGCGGCGCGGGCCGTTGTATGGCGGGCGGTCGCCATCGCGGCGCGGGGGCCGCGAATCTGCCTGCCGTGGTCTGGGCGTGCTTGCCGGTGCAGGTGCAGGTGCTGAATGTGATTCGGCTGGTTTGGTCGTAGCCTGTTGATCAGCGGGGACAGATACTGCCGGAGCCTCGGCTGATTTGGGCGTAGATGTCTGATCGACAGAAGGAGCCGGCATAGCGGCTGGCGTGACGGAGACCTCTTCGGAAGCGGCTCCGGCCTGAGGAACTGCGTCTCCCTGAGGTTCGGCAGATTCGGAGTCAGCGGGAGGAGCTTTGCGAATTATGGTAGCAGCCTTTCGGACTCTGGCAGCAGGTGCGGCAGAGCCGTCATCGAAAATATGCATTCCGAGCTGGCGCTTGATTTCATTGATAACAGAGTCATCGACAGCATTAAAAATGTTCTCGACCCTTACCCCCATGAATTTCAGTTTGCGCATCAATTCCGTGTTGGAGACACCGAGATCCTTAGCGTGTTCGTAGACCCTTTTTTTCCTCATTGCCATAAACGTTTTCCTCCAGCGCTTCCCGCAATGCTTGCCGACTGCGGGAATTCCGCCGCATTGAATGTAGAGCTATTTCATATATTAGGCTCAGGATTACTGAGCATCACCATTTTCGGCGGGAACATCTCCGCTTGCCTCATCATCAGCTTCTGCCACTTCTTCGTCAGCCCCGTCTTCATCCGACTCGTCACTATCATCACCGGCAACATCTTCTTCGTCGTCGTCATAATCTTCATCGTCATAGTCATCGTCGCCAGCGTATTCCTCTTCGGTGTCCGGCGACTCGTCATCCACGGGCTGCTCATTGCGAGCCAGCGCCGAGGCAGGCATGACAGGAGCAGGTTCGTCGGCTTCTCTGAGCTTGAGGCCAAGATCGCCGCCGAGGACAGAGATTCTCAATTTAATAGCTTCGAGAGCTCCCTCGGTGACTCCGTCCAATTTGAGAAGGTCTTCGTCAGAGAGACAAATCAAGTTGTAAAGGGTAATAATGCCATTTGACTTGAGCAATTCGTGGAAAGACTCGACGAGACCAATAGTCTCGATCGGGCGCGTATAGAGTTCGCCGATGCGCTGCTCGTGCATGAAACGGTCTTTTTCCGATTCGCTGAGTATGTCGATTTTCCATGTCGTAAGCTTGTTGGCGAGCCGGGCGTTTTGCCCCTGTTTGCCGATAGCCAGTGAAAGCTGGCTGTCCGGGACGACTACTTCCGCGCTGTGTATGTCATCGAAAACCTCGACCGAAATGACCTGTGCCGGGCTGAGCGCGTGAGCGATAAACCGTGTGGGGTCTTCGTCCCAGGGGATAATGTCGATCTTTTCGCCATTGAGCTCATTGACGATATTTTTCACACGGCTGCCCTTGTAGCCGACACATGCGCCTACCGGGTCAACCTTGTCCTGAGTGCTCATGACAGCCATCTTGGTGCGATAGCCGGCTTCGCGGACTATCCCTTTTATGAGGACAACACTCTGGGTGATTTCCGGCACTTCGAGTTCGAAAAGCCGTCTGACAAAATCGGGATGGCTTCGGGACAGTATGATTTCGGCTTCTTTCGGACCGGTTTTGATCTCGCTGACAAGCACCTTGATGCGTTTTCCGATCATATATCGTTCGCCGGGGATTCTCTCGGATTCGGGAAGGATACCGTCGATGCGATCGAGGTTGACAAATACGCCGCGTGATGTGATCCTGCTGACAACGCCCGTGATGATCTGATTCTCCTTGCCATTGAACCGCTCGACATGCAGGTAACGCTCAAGGTCCCTGACTCTTTGCATGATATGCTGCTTGACGGTCTGAATGCCGATACGTCTGAACGACCGCAGGGACATGGGAAGTTCGATCTCGTCGCCGACCTGCACTTCGTCATTCATCTTGAGCGCCTGCGAAACCGCTATTTCGAGGTTGGGATTCTGCACTTCCTCGACGACCTCGAATATCTGAAAAATATTGAGGCGGCCCGACTCTGCGTCAAATTCCACACGCACGGCCGTTTCCTCTTCGGACTCCTGCTGGATCGCCCTGGTGATAGCGTCTTCGATTATTGCCTGAATTTCTTCAGGCGGGATTTCGCGCTCTCTTTCGATTTGTTTGATCGCAAGTAAGAATTCAGATTGCACGGAACCAACTCCCATTATAAAATTGTTTTCTCAATGACTGCCCTCCGGCTCCTGCCGGGCTGTCTCATTCGGGCCTGATTCCCGGCCTTCTCGCAACAGTCATTTCGCCATATAACAAAAAAAGTGGGCACACCCACTTCCCGAGTGCAGACTATGCGTCTCCACAAGTCCACCTGTGATTATAATTTTTCAGATATGAAAAGTAAACACTGCAATAAAATTATTTGATCATCCGGATCGTCCGCACACCATAATTGCCGCTATAATATCATTGTACAGACGTACAATACCGGAGCATCATGCCATGTTGCTGTTTGACACCATCCGCGCCCTCCGCCTCGTCTCATCTGCCAGTGATGCGCGCGTGCTCGAACTCCTCGACGAATCCAGCGTATCCAATCGCGCGACAGCGTCGCGCCGCGCGGTACGACTAACCTTTTGCGCTGCATTGATCCTCTGCCCCCGAAAAGCATCGTCGATGAGATGCTTCGACCGGTCAGCCACCCTGTGCCTGGTGATGCGCGACTGCGGCCATAAAGCTTATGTCGCCTTTGGCCTTCCACTCGGCGGCGGGCTCTCAAACGGCCACTGCTGGATCACCTTCGACCCTTCGCCAGCCGGTCACGACTCCGGACAAACCGCCGTGATGATTCTTCCCCGTCACTGAAAACCGAAATTTCCTACGCCCCCGCATAGCAATGTCACCTACAATTTTTGCACACCCATTCCCATAAAATCAGTTTTTTATATATAATGTTCAAAACTTGTCAGTTAACCGTGTCGACTCGCACGACGATCAAGAGTCAGCCAGATTGCGTAATAACGAAACAACCGGAGAAAAGATGGTAAAAAACGACACATGGATCATCGAGACCTCGGCAAGTTCGGGCATGATCGATCCTTTCGAACGATCACTCGTCGGCGATGGCAGGATATCGTTCGGCGTGTCCTCATACGGATACGACATCCGCATCAGCCGCAATTTTAAAATCCCCATCTTCGAATCAGACACCATCATCGACCCAAAATCCGGCGACTCGATCAGATACGAAGATATCGAAACGACATGCCTCGCCCTCCACCCCGGCACCTTTGTCCTCGCCCGCAGCTACGAATACTTCCGCATACCTCGAGACGTGCTCGCCGTTTGCTACGGCAAGTCAACCTACGCCCGGTGCGGCGTCATCGTCAACGTCACACCGCTCGAACCCGAGTGGGAAGGATATCTCACCATCAGCATTGCCAACACCTCACCAGTACCGGTCAGACTTTACGCCGACGAAGGCATCGGCCAACTCGTGTTCTTCGCCGCCGAAACCGTCTGCGCGACATCCTACGCCGACCGCAAGGGAAAATATCAGGCTCAGACAGACATCACCACCGCCAAAGTATGACACTGGAGATCAGATGAAGATCAAAATCACTTCAAAAGATATCACCACCTGCAAGTGCGACGCGATCATCGTCAACCTGTTTGAAGATGACAAGACACCCACCGGCGCGACCGGCGCGGTAGACAAGGCACTCGGCGGCGCCATTTCCGATCTTCTCAGGCACAAGGAATTCACCGGCAAACCCGCCTCCACTGCCATCCTCGACTCTCGCGGCGCTCTCGCCGCCCGCAAGGTCATCGTGACCGGACTCGGCAAAAAAGACACCTTCGGCCCATCCGCCATCCGCTACGCCGTAGCTTCCGCAGTCAAAAAAGCCGCCACACTGCGATGCCATCATCTGGCAACCATCCTCCACGGCACAAGTGCCGTCACCCCACAAACAGCAGCGGAAATCATTTCCGAAACCGCCATAATCTCAGCCTACAGATTCGACAAGTATTTCACAACCAAAGACGATGAAAAAGACGCGTCGAAAATCGTTTCACTCACCATAATCGAATCCGACCCCGTACGCGCCGCCGCTGCGAAACCCGGTATCACCACCGGCATCATTACAGCCGACGCCGTCAACTTCGCGCGCGATCTCGTCAATGAACCACCCAACATCCTCACCCCCGCAGAACTCGCCGCTCGCGCCGTGGCTCTCGCAAAGGCCAACGGCCTCAAATCGAAAGTGCTCGCCCGCCGCGAACTCGAAAAACTCGGCATGAACGCATTCCTCGGCGTCGCGCGGGGCACATCCAGCGACGCCCTGCTGATCACCATCGAATACACGGGCAATCCCGGCTCACAACAGCGAATGGCTTTTGTAGGCAAAGGCATAACATTCGACTCGGGCGGCCTTTCTCTCAAACCCGCCTCGTCAATGGACGGCATGAAAACCGACATGGCCGGCGCGGCGGCAGTGCTCGGAGCTATTTCGATCGCTGCACAACTCAAGCTGCCAGTCAACATCACTGCCATCATCCCTACCACCGACAACATGCCCGGTCCGGCCGCGCAGCAGATCGGCGATGTCGTAACCACATTCAGCGGCAAAACAGTCGAAATCCTCAACACAGACGCCGAAGGCCGCCTGCTGCTCTGCGATGCCGTCGCCTGGGCAGCCTCCCGCTCAATGGCCCCCATCATCGACGTCGCCACACTCACCGGCGCGTGCATCGTCGCACTTGGGCACCACCGCAGCGGACTCTTCTGCAATGACGACTCACTCGCTGCCGCCATCACTTCCGCCGCCGACACGTCGGGAGAGCCCGTCTGGCGCATGCCCCTTGACGACGAATACAAACCACTGATCAAATCAGATATCGCCGACATCAAAAACACGGGCGGCCGCTGGGCCGGCGCCATTACGGGCGCGCTTTTCATCCAGGAATTCGCCGGCGGCAAACCTTGGGCTCACATAGACATAGCAGGCCCTTCATACGTGGAAAAACCACACAAAATTTTCGGCAAGGGCGCTACCGGCGCGGCTGTCCGCACACTCGCTCTGACCGCCCGGTCCTACGCCACAATAAACCAGGGAAAATGATCTGATGACTCCGCTCCGCACCAGACCACGGATATTGCCAGCATCTCTGCTGCTGACGGCTTTTGCCGCACTTGCACTGCTCACCACATGCCCGAAAACCGTCCTCTGCATCGACAAACCGTACAACGTTTCTTCCGATTACCTCATGCTCGACATCGACAAGAAAATACTATACGCAAACAGCCAGACCGAAATCACTTATAAACTACTCCGCATCCAGGCCGACTTGATCCGCATAGACGTCAAGACAGATGTCGTCTACGCCGAAGGAAACGTCTCGATCACCAGCAACGCAAAAAGCGAAAGCCTTACCGCAACTGCCGCAACCAGTAAAACCGACGCGGAAATCGCCCGGGAAGAATCCGACACTCTCGATGAAAAAATCGAAAATGAAAAGGAAGGCTATGTCAAAACACTCCAGGGCGACAAACTCATCTTCGACCTCGGTCGGATGTCAGGCACCTTGACCATCACGCGTAGGGAAATACGCCGCATATTCCTGCACGGCGAAACCCTCGAAGAAATATCCTATTCCCCAGCCATAAGCGACGTCAAATACCTTTTCGACGAACCCGACATAGAGGCAAATGCCATCACGGCCTCCCGCTTCCGCATTTCACCTGACTCAAACTACGAAGCCTGGAAATCATCACTGTGGCTCAAGGGCAACCGCATGGTCAACCTGCCCTATTACACAAACAACAACAAGGGTATCACACGCAATAAAGGCACCCTGCGCCTTCGCAGCATCAGCTACAGCAGCAACACCAACTGGAGTATCGGCGCGGCAGTCAAATACCGCGAGACAAGATCGAAAAATGGCATCGTCAACATAAATTATGCCGGCAAAGGTGACCAGCAATTCACAGTCAACTCCAGCCAGCAGTTCACCCTCGGCAAAGTGACATCCGGCAACATCGGATGGGGCAACATCGGCACTTCCAGCCAATCCATCAGCGCATCGCTCAACCACAACAGCAAAAACAGCAGCAGCCAAAATCTAAATCTGAACTATTCGCCAACCGGATACCGCTATCTGCAAGTTGGCTCCAACTCACGCATCGGTGGCTCCTACCTTCAAAGCTACATGAGATTCAACAAAGACGGAAGCGGAGACAACAGCACCGGCTCGATCGCCGGCACCATGAATCTCGGCACGCCCACGCGCTTTATCGGCGGTACAAAAGGACCGCGCGACTACGGATACAGATTCACGAGCACCGTCGACTTCAACAACCGCAACTACTCCGACGCTACAACCAACGCTTTTGTCGGCATCAGCACTTTCCGCTCAAGCATCAAGATCACGGAAAGACTCCGCCTCAACACCTCTCTCAATTCGGGTATGGGCATCAGCTCCGAAGGCACCAGCCGCTACAACACGAGCGGATCACTCAGTTTCTCACGCCCGCTCTCACGCACCAACAGCATCAACGTCTCATACCGCTACTCACATGGCCGCTCCGCCGGCTCATCCTCCATGTCCAACACCATCACACCGAGCATCTCTCTGGCAAGCCCATCGAAATGGACAACACGCATGGGCACATCCTTCAACATGCGCACCGGCGACATCCAGGACGCCTCTTTCTACGCCAGTTATGACTTCAGCAAAAAATTCGGCATCTGGTCCGACCTCATATACAACATTGAAGGCAACCGCTTCTCGGTCAAAAATTTCAGTTGCCGATCGACCGTTTATGGTACAGCTCTCACCACAAACTGGTTCGTCGAATCTAATGATTTCGTGTTCAACATCAACACAAAATTCAACTAACGGAACCATCCTCCGGAATGAAATCACCGACTGACCACCAGTCTGAAACACCGGCGGTGGCAGCTCACCGCACTGCCATTGCCGACATCATCACCACACTGCGCCCCGCACACTGGCTGAAAAATCTTCTCGTGCTTGCTCCACTCTTCTTTTCAGGATCAGCCATCACCCTCCCACCAGTCATCGCCAGCATCATCACAATGCTGGCCCTCTGCATGGCCGCAAGCCACATTTACATCATCAACGACCTCACCGACCTCCACCGTGACAGCGCTGACCCATCACGCTCAGCCCGCCCCTTCGCCGCCGGCCGCGTCACGACCCGAACGATGTACTTCATCGCCATCGCCACACTCACTCTTTCGATTATCTGCATCGCCTTTATCCCACTCATCTGCCTCCCGATCATCCTCGCATACATCTTCCTGATGTACTTCTACACACTCGTCATCAAACCCTACGTCCTGCTCGGCGCCGTCACCATCGCCACCGGCATGCTCACACGTGTCCTCGCGGGCGCCGCTGCCATACAGACTCACATCTCCCCCTGGGTTATCCCAATTGTCTTTTTCTTCGCCATATATATCGTCGCGGGCAAAAGAGTCTACTACAGATACGGCAAACCGCCATCTGCCAACCTCAATCTGCTCTTCATCTCCTCCGCCGCAGTCACAGCCATTACGTATATAGCATATACACTATCAGACACCGGCCCCGAAATATATGCCACCCATCACCTCTGGATCACCGCCCCTGTCGTCGTCACGGCCATCGCACGATACTACTTCCTTATGAAAAAGGGACCGCGCCACAACCGCGAACACCTCGCCGCCATCATTGCCGACCCCATCACAATGTCATGCGTCATTATCTGGATCACACTCTTCACTTACTTTATTTACTACCCCCCCACCACATGAGCCATCTTCACCCGCAGGTTGCAAAAACACCATATCAAGCTGATAATGATCACATAATAATATGACACAATGGACACCCGGAGCAGCCAGCTACAACGTAGGGATATCCTTCCCCCGCCTCACTCACAGCCTGCCCCAGTTGCCTAAATCCACTCAGGGAGAGCCCCAACGATGTCAATGTGCCCACAATGCGGAGCTGAAGTCCCCGACTGGCTCTCGATCTGTAAACAGTGCAACACCCCACTCAACGTGTCAACCACCGGCATGGAAATCCTCGGGCCTCCCACCACAAAACCCTCTCCCCCACCACCCTCCGCCACCACCACCCCACCCATCGACGATCTCGGGATACCCGATCCTCCGCCTCTCCCCTCACTCAACACAAAGAAGCCTTCACCCCCACCACCAAAACCGACACCAACCCCCACTCCCCGCCCAACTCCCCCTACTCCTCCACCCCCCTCCCAAGAGCCAGCCCCAGAGGTCGAATCTCAACCCATTCGACACTTCCAGATCAACTCAACCACCGCCGCCGTCATCACACTGATAGCCGTCATCGTCATCGGCACACTCACCACCCTGTACTTCCGCCCATACATACCGTACATGATCAAAACAAGCGTATATCTCCAGCTAAATCTCAAAGACAAAGCCGAAAAAAATCTTACCGAATGCATCACGCTGCCCCGCAACAACACACCATGCATCATATCTCTCGCAGACCTCTACCGGCGTACCGGACGCGTCGAAAAAGCAATCTCCCTGCTCAATGTGGTCTTCAAAGTCCGTAGCGACATCCCCGAAACCCACAAAATCCTCGGCGACATCTACTTCGCTGGCTCCAACCACTGGAAAGCAGCCGAAGAGTACAGAAAATATCTCATCCACGACCAGCGCGACCCTGTCACAAAAAAACGCATGTCCGACGCTCTCACCATCGTTGCCGACTCAAACATGAAAAAAGGCAGATACACCACCGCCATGCGCCAGTACGTCGAAGCCATGTCACTCCTGAAGGAAAACAAACGGAAACACATACTCACCAACAAAATAGCCGACGCCGCAATTGCCGCCGGCGACACAAAAACCGCCATCACCTATTTCCGCATCACCTCCGACCTCCAGCCCGGCAACTCCTCCCTGTTTAATTCCATCGCCGAAACATGCACCGACAACGGACTCTACGAAGACGCTTTTCACTTCTACACCCTCTCCCTCAAAACATCACCGCGCGACAGCATGACATACGTGAAAATCGCCGATATCTATCTCAATAACTATCATCGCGCCGACCTCGCCGCCGAATGGTATAACAAAGCTATCGACGCCAACGAAGTAAGCGATGGCGCAGACACCGCCCGGAAAAAACTCAAAGCCCTCGGCTATTGAATTTCACAGCATTCTGCCCTATCCTCATTCACATGACCGAGCTTGAGAGACACATCAGAAAATGGATGGAAATGGCGATCATGGACTTCGACATGATCGCCCCAGGCGACCGCATCGCCGTAGCTGTCTCGGGAGGCGCTGACAGCATCCTGCTTTCACTGCTGCTCGATGGCTCCCTCATCCACGTCACCAGCGACTACACAGTATTCCCCGTCCACATCGACGGCGCTTTCCCCGGCTCAGATACCCCCGCGCTCATCGAGTGGACACACAAAGCCGGCATCGACCTGTCCATCATCGAGTCCCCCATCCACAAGTCAGCCTTCGGCCAGAAAAAAAGCCCCTGCTTCATCTGCTCACGCATGCGAAAAAAAGCGATCCTCGAATTCGCCGACGCCAACAACTGTAACAAAGTCGCCATGGGACATCACCGCGACGACGCCGTCGAATCACTCCTGCTTTCCATGACATGGAACCGCGAAATCTCCACCACCATCCCCGTACAGCCGCTCTTCAAAGGCCGATTCACCATCATCCGCCCATTCTACTACATTCGCGGCAAAATCCTCAAAACGCTCGCCGCCGAATCCGCCATCCCCGACCTTCAGCCCCCCTGCCCCATGTCCACAAGATCCAAACGCATCGCCGTCCGCAACCTCCTCGAATCCCTCGAACTCGAAAACCCAAACGCCGTCGACAGTCTCTTCAGTTCCATGTTCCGCATCCGCTCCGAATACATGCCCACATACTCTTCCCCCTCAGGCGCCACCGCACCACCAATACCTCCACGGCTGCGCATTCGCCACAAACAATCATCCTCCGCCCCCCCATCCACTGCCACACTGCACCCATGATCCATCACTCATCGCCAATACATGCCCTGCATGACCGGGAAACGGTACCACATAGATATCCCCCAACACCACCATCCGAAAAGGACTCACAAACCATGAAAGCACTCATCATCGTCGACATCCAAAACGATTTCTGCACCGGCGGCGCGCTCGCAGTCCCCGATGCCGAAGCCATCATACCCGTCATCAACACACTGTCAGCGAAATTCGACACAGTCATCGCCACAAAAGATTACCACCCCGCCGGCCATGCCTCATTCGCATCCAGCCACGAAGGAAAAATCCCCGGAGACATCATCGACCTCAACGGCAACCCGCAAACACTCTGGCCCGATCACTGCGTCCGCCACACCGATGGCGCCGATTTCCACCCCACTCTCGACACGGCCAACCTCTACGAAGTCATCTACAAAGGCACAACCCCGGAAGTCGACAGCTACAGCGCATTCTTCGACAACGATCACATCACCGACACGGCGCTCGACAAAGTCCTGAAATCACTGAAAGTCAAACAACTTTTCATCTGCGGGCTCGCCACAGACTACTGCGTCAAGGCTACCGCACTTGACGCAGTCGAGCTCGGATACATAACGCATCTCGTCACCGACGCATGCAGCGGCGTCGAGCTCAATCCAGGCGATGCCCAGAAAGCCATCGGGGAAATGACATCACGTGGCGTCATCCCAATCACATCCGCCCAACTTCTCAAGTAAACCCGCACCCGTTACGACAGCTTTTCTCCACAAGCTTTCACTGCGTCCATGTTCAGCTCGACTCCAAGCCCAGGTTTCTTGGGCACTTTGACATAACCTTTTTTGTCGATAGAAAACGGCTCCGTGAGCATGAAATCACGCGCTTCTGGTATCCACCCTGGAGGCTCGATCGGAAATTCGCAAATCGGGCAGTTCGGCACCGACGCAACCACCTGCAGCGCGGCGGCCATGCCGAGGCCGTTTGTCCATGTGTGAGGTGAAAACTGCATATTTGCGGCTTCGGCGAAAGACGCGATTTTTTTGCCCATCATCATGCCGCCGGAAAGTGATATGTCAGGCTGTACGATGTCGAGCGATCCCCTGTTGACAATGTCACGAAATTCGTGCAAATCGGTGTTGAATTCGCCACCGGCGATCCTCACGGTTGTCGACTGCCTGAGAGCGGCCAACCCCTCGTAATCATGCTTGTAGAGTGGTTCTTCCAGCCATCTTACATTGAGTTCGCCATAAGCCCTTGCGGTATACATGGCACGTTTGAGGTCCCAGCGCGGCCAGTCGCCCGTACCGCAGATCGGCCACCCCTGATTGGCGTCTACCATTATGTCCATCGTGTCGCCGACCGCTTCGCGCACTGCCGCCACGTATTCGATATCACGTTTCGGATCGAACCATCGCACACGCAGTTTGACCGCCTTGAACCCCTGTTCGCGCAACGCAAGCACTTCCTCTACCCGCTGCTGCGTCTTGTGGAGCTCGCCAGTGCTCGCGTATGCCAGCACTTTATCCGGCCCGCCACCCCACATTTTGTGTATTGGCAGCCCTGCGGCTTTTCCGATGATATCCCATAGTGCCATTTCGACAAAAAACGTCTTGTAGCCCATCATATACGCGCTTCGCAGAGTCTGGACGTGATCTTCGACCTTAAACGGATCGCGACCTATCAGAAAGGGTTTTATAAGTTCGGGTATGCCCTTTGCCTCACCAGAAAGCCCTACACCGGCACTTATGCCGGAAATACCTTCATCAGTATGAATGATAACGATGATACAAGTGTTTTTCTTCTGCGGAAAATCTGGTATCCAGGACGGATAAAATGTCGCCGGCAACGGATAATGGCAAAGGTACGACTCTATGTCTTTGATATACATCTTGTTCCTCCTTGTCAATTTGTTTATTTATATTAAACTTATCAGAAATCGTTTCATGCTGGCATGCGACATGGTCCGCATCGCAAAGTGGCTGTAATATGTGCCCGGTTCGCTCATTTTATCCGCTGTTTCAGGAAGATGTCAAGCTATTTCCACGTGGCGACATGTCTTGAGCAAACCCGGAATACCCTTGCAAATCAGTTATTACTCGGAAGGACAGATATATTCAGGAAAACGGCAATGAAATTGAGCATATCCTCCTGTTGTGGGCGGATAAGGATATTCTATCTCAGAGCTTGATATACTGCACGGGTGTAATGCGCGCGGCCGGTTTTGTTGAGATGGGAACCAGTCGCGAAGTAGCGGTCCGGCAGTTCGTAAGGCGTGTCAAGCAGCGAATCCTCTGGCAGATCAAGCTGTTTCCCAAGCGATACGAGCGATTTGTCAAATGAATCCTTTGTCTTCGCCGATGCCATCGAATGAGGAGTGGGCGTTATCGCAATGTATACTTTCCCGATACGCCTGTCATGCAGGGCATTTTTCAGGTGAGGCAGTCTGGAGACAAATGGTGGCGTCATGGCAATGACAAGTGGTTCGGGATTTTTCAGCGGTGGCATTTCATTGGGATCTATCATGGACCCGTTGCCGTTTTCGATAGTTTTCCTGAGATTGCTCTCAAAGCCATAATACTCTCCATATTTACCGGGGAGCGGCATGTCGATCAGCCTGTTGAACGGATCGGATTTGATGATTTCCAAAAGATTGGCTTGGGAATAGTCAGGCTTTTTCGATACAACATCCCTGAGAACCCACATTTCGTAGCCGGTCTCCCTGTATGTTTTTTCTTCGACCTGAAGCGAAACATTGTTAAGGGCAAGTATGACGCAGGGTATACTGCCGTTGGATTTCAGATAGTTGCCGATGAGTTTTGCGTATCCAAGCGGCCCTACCCAACCGAGTGTAGCAAGCGATTCGACCCGCTGATTTGTCTTGTGACCGAATTCGACCGCATCTATCCCCATCAATGCTGACGAGTCCCCGATGACAAGGATGTCGAGATCACGCAACTCATGCGATCTTTTCATTTGCTGAAGTACGATATTTCCTTCGACACCGTTCCCATAGGGCATGGCGTTAGATGCGAATCTTGAGCTTAGCAGTTGCAGCGCGCATGCGCCCAGCAGCCCTAAGATGGCGATGAAAGCGGCATTTTTTGCCACCAGCAGCAATGCTCCATCGAGCGTGTCAGGGATAGCGCCATGCCCGTCAGAACTGGAAGTAGATGAACTCATACGTGAACCGTCCGAACATGATAATAGTCAAGGCGACCATCAATGCGGCGATCGGGACAAATGCCGCGCGGCTTCTGAACGGGAACAGATAGCCGCATTTTCTGTATGCCTGCAGTATCTCGAAAAAGGCGACCGGCGTGACAAGGACAGCAATTCTTGCAAGTATCATGGAATTGCCAGGCGACCAGCTCATGTCTCCGAGGGCCTTTATCATGGCTCCGGCCATGTCGAGAGAATGACATCTGAAGATAAACCAGCCCAACATGACAACGACCATGGTCAATGCCCATTTGAACAGGTTGAATCGGTATTCACTTTCGCGTTTGCCCCTGAGGAAGTAACGGTCGGCGGCGAGCGCCGCTCCATGCCACGCGCCCCATATTATGAAATTCCACGCTGCCCCGTGCCACAGACCGCCGATGAGCATGGTGAGGAACAGATTGACATAAGTGCGAATATTGCCCTTTCTGTTGCCTCCGAGAGAAATATACAAATAGTCCCGCAGCCACGTGCTCAGGCTGATGTGCCATCTTCGCCAGAAATCCTGTATGCTGCACGCGATATATGGCTGGTTGAAATTCCACATGAGCCTGATACCGAGCAATCCCGAAGCGCCGCGGGCAATTATGCTGTAAGCATTGAAATCACAGTATATCTGCACCGTGAAAGCGATGGTGCCCAGGATGGTGTTCCACCCGCTTGTCGCAGTCTCCGAAAAACACATGCCGACGATCTGCGACAGTGGACCGGAAATGACTACCTTGAGAAAATACCCGTAACAGATGAGCCAGATGGATTCCCGGATCACGCCATCTTCGAGGACTCGCGGTTTTTTGAACTGTGGCATGAGGTGCCACGCGCGTTCGATCGGCCCCGCAATCAACTGTGGGAAATACAGTTTGAAGGCAAGAAACACTATCGGGTCCCTCTCTGCCTCGATGTGTCCCCTGTATACGTCGATGAGGTATGCCATGCCCTGAAAAGTATAAAACGAAATGCCGATCGGCAATATGATCTTCAGTGTCGGGGCGACATTGGGAATGCCGGCGTGATGCAGCAGAAACACTATGTTGTCGATGAAAAAACCGGCATATTTGAATGTGCACAGAATCAGCAGATCGGCAATGACCCCCACGGTAAGCCATAGGCGTTTTTTCTTCAGGCTGTCTGTCCCGGCAATGAATATGGCGGCAATGTAGTTAATCGAAACCGACCCTATCATCAGCAGCAGGTACTCGCGGCTCCACCAGCCATAAAACACCATGCTGGTGGCCACTATCAGCACGTTCTGTGCCTTGTAGCTTCGCCCGAGAAAATGATAGAGCAGGAATACCCCGGCAAAAAATGCAACGAATTCTATTGTATCGAATGTCATCTCGATCGTTTCTGCGGCGCATTGGATATGGAGACAGAAAAACTGCCGCCATCATATTCATTTCACTCGCCGCGTCTCATTTCTTTTGTTCCAAGGTCGCGTGCATCCCAATGCCGAACAATGTGAAGGACGTAAGCGCCGACATGGCTGAAACAAGCATGCAGATTTCAGATTTCACAAAAAAAGCAGCGGCCGCAAAGGCTATGCACATCACCACCGGCGGAGCGCACAGGACCAGAAACAGTTTGAGCGGATTGAAGTGGACAATCGCCTGCACGATATACTGGAGAGTGCGGAGACTGTCTCTGACAAGTCTGACCTTGGACTTCCCGATGCGTTTTTCATAGGCAATATCCACATAGCTCACATACTTGCCGTCAAGCATATACGAGAGTGTCATGGAAGTCGTGAAACTGAACGAATCGCACAGATATTTGAAATATGGCATAATCGTTTTTTTTGAGAAAACCCTGTAGCCCGAATTTATGTCCGGCACATGAGCGCCGACGGTAAATTCCACGAGCGCCTTGAGAAGCTGCCGCAAGGGCGACTTGTACCATGTCTCATTGTAGTGCCTGCCCGTGCGGCGTCCGACTATCAGATCGAATCCTTTATCGTATTCGTCAAGCAGCAGATGCAGGTCTTCGGCTCTGTATGTGCCGTCAGCGTCAAGGATGACGACCGTGTCGTTGGTGGCGGCGAAGATACCGTCCTTGAGTGAACGGCCATAGCCCGCGTTGTGCGGATGGCGCACTACGATAGCCCCGCATTCACTCGCGATTTTCGCTGTCGAGTCAGTTGATCCGTCATCGACTATTATTATCTCACTGCCTTTTATCGCGGCAATATTGCTACGGATTCGCTCTATCGTTGGCGCTATGGCATCCTCTTCGTTGTATGCTGGAATGACCACTGAGATCATCGTTTTTCCCCCACCATGATTAGTGACTGCCCGAAAAATCCCCGGGTGACAGGATTGAGCGCACGCGAAAACGGCAGCACATACCTGTCGAAAAACACCACCTGTGCGTTGACTTCCCGCGAATCGATATCGTCATGCCGCCTGTATCTGTTGACCCACCAGCCCAGGCCGCCTACGGGATTGAAATACGCCTGTTCCAGGATAGCCAGTCCGGTGCCGTCAAACAGGGCCCGGGCGGTTTTCATCGTATATCGCCTGTAATGTCCGGCAAGTCTGTCGAGGTCGTTGTACAATGCGTCGAATGCCGGCAGGAACAGAAGGACACGGCCTCCCTCGCGCAGTACCGACTCGATGTTTTTCAGTGCAGCGGCATCATTCCCGATGTGTTCGAGCACATTGAAACACATTACCGTGTCAAAAAGTTCACCGCTCATCATAGAGGCAAAATCCGGTGCGGCAAGATCCGCGACGAGATAGTTGCCCTCAGGATCGCGGCTGCGCGCCATGTCTATGATCTTCTGGTCGACATCTATCGAAACAAGCCTGTTTACACCTGCGATGTGGCGCCCATAATTGGCATATCCGGCTCCCACTTCAAGCATAGAGCCACGTATATGCTTTCTGAAAACCGACAGCACCCAACGTGTGTAGTTGTCGGCCTTCTCTATCGAAGATGTCATCGTGGATGTGCCGCTCACAACGGCAATCCTGTCTTTTTCACTCATCTTTCCCCATCACCATTTGCCTCGTCCGCGTTTTGCCGGACAAGGCAAAACAGCATGCCAATACAAAAAAATGTCTGAAAGAATACTCAAAAACATCCTTCATATAGTATCATAAAAGCGCTGATAATCAAAATGACTGTGAAACGCGGTTCTGCCGGTCCTTCGACATAATCCGATGACACGTTTCGTCTTGCGTCAATTTGACTTGTATACACTTGCATGGGAGTTTTGCTCGATATGAAAATGAATTGCCGGGTTGTAATGCTTCTCATCGCCATACAGGGTGCGGGAGTGCTCCTGACGATTATGAATGTCACTTATTTCGACTTGTGGAAAGACCCCGATTCGCGTGGATACCACCAGTATTTCAATACTGGAAAGTCTGGCAAGGAGCATTATACCGCTTTATTGACTGGTAGTAGAACTCCTGGATATCCGATAATGCTCAAAGCCGCTCAGGTCATCGATCCCGGACTGAAACAACTGCCTTCGATGCAGTATCTTCTTCACGTGACAGCCGTGATGATATTTGCCGCCTGTCTTATGAAACTGGGTTTTTCGGGCTTGCTGTCGCTCGCTGCCGCAAGCCCTCTGATCTATGGCAACTTTGCATTGGGCTACTGCTCTCACATGCTCGCCGATTCTCCCGCTCTGTCACTTGCACTTGTTTCTGCCGGGCTTTTTTTCCTTTTTCTCTCAAACCCTGACAAAATACTTTTTTCCATCATGCTTGGCGCTATCGTTTTTTTGACCATCATCACACGACCGGCATATCTGTTTCTGGTTCCTTTATATCCCTTTTTGACACTCCTGCTTCAGGGATTCACCGACAGCGATGCCCGTGTCAAATGGAACAGACGGATACTGTCGTCACTGAAATGTCTGACTGCCATAATGATCCCTCTGCTGCTGTGGTGCAGCCTCAGGCTGATGATGGTCGGGCATTTCGGGATTGTATCTTTCTCGGGAAAAAACCTTATAGGCATCGCGGGACAGCTTGCCACGATCGACATGGTTGACAAGCTGTCTCCAGAATACCGCACTTTCGCAAAAAACATTTCCATCGCAAGAATTGCCCTGAAAACCGACAACGGTTTTCAGGAATACAAGCCGGGCGCGAACTACTATGCCGCGTTCACCAATAACTTCAATCCAACCGCTCACCGTATCGTCCCTCTCGCGCTTCAGTACTCGTTCCATTACGAAGACAGGGATTTTTCCGAATGGAAGGACAGGATTTTTCCCGATGACGACCCGAAGCACATCGACGATATCGAATGGGACCGCTTCCAGGCGGCTTTTTCCAGGGAAGTCATCGCCGTCAAGATGAGAGACTATCTGGGCATTGTCGAAGACAATTTCTTCTGTGGGATAAAAGATCAGCTCGGGGTCGCTGTCGGCGAACGTTTTTCCGTGAAATTGATGCTCATGCTGGGCTTGTGCGGACTTGTCCTGATTGTTACATTCAAACACAAGATAACCGTGCGAGCGGAATTGTCGAAGATGATATTGTTCATGCTGGTTTTTTCGACAGTTTTTCTGTGCAGCAGCCTTCTCGCGGTTTCTCTTGTGGAGGCTACCATCGAAAGATATACCCGGCCTGCCGCTTTCTTTATCCAGAGCCCCTTTGTCCTCATTATCCTTCTGCCCTGGGTCATCTGTTATGACAACTGGAGACAGAGACGAACAAGCCGGTAGCGTTTCAGGCAGTTTCAGGGAGTCATCGCACGTGAAATCAAAACTCAGAATCATCCTGATCCTCGTGGCGATACAGGGCGCCGTTATGTTTTCCATATTGTCTGGCAGCAATAGTTTCGAGCCTGTATTCGATCCTGACTCCTACACTTATGTCAATTACTTTGACACGGGCGAACACGGCTACAGGCATATCAAAGCCCTGCTCTCCAGTCACAGGACACCTGGATATCCGATTTTCATCAAGTTTGTCCAAACGTATTCGCCACAGTTGGAATCACTCCCCGAAACACACTATGTTTTCCACATCGTTGCCGTGATGTTCCTCGCCTGGTGTCTTGTCGAATATGGTTTTTCGCCATTCATGGCGTTTGCCGCCGCAAGTCCGCTGCTGTATGCGAAATTCACCACCGATTTCGCATGCCATGTACTCAGCGACTGTGCCGCTGTTTCGATGACACTGTTCGCAGCCGGATCGTTCTTCATGTTCATGTCCGGCAGACGGCGGATTCTGTCCAGTATCCTGTTGTCGCTCTCGGTATTGACTGCCATTCTCATAAGGCCGGCATATCTCTTTCTCTTGCCTTTTTTCCCGCTTCTCGCCTTTTTGATGAATGGCATGATGGGCGAAAACGATCGGCAGCGCGCGTTCAAGGCACGGCTTCTGGCATCTGGAAAGTGTCTTGCCTGTGTTGCCGTGCCGTTCATTTTGTGGTGTACGACAAGGCTTGTGACAGTTGGAGATTTCGGGCCCGTGTCTTTTTCGGGGAGCAATATCATAGGCATTTCAGGTCAACTCGTCACGCAAGACATGGTGGAAAGACTGTCACCGGAATACCGACAGTTTGCATCCAGTCTCATCGAGGCGCGAAAGGCGCTCAAAATCGGGGACGGATTCCCCACCTATCGCACAAGCCTCTATTCCGCTGACCACGGCGCCCTGATCGACAATTTCAATCCAGTCGCGCACAAAGCCGTTTATATGGCTCTGACCGACTCTGCCCGGCATCCACAAAATGCTTTCAGTCCCTGGCTTCTCAGGATTTCCCCCTCCGGCGATCTTCGCGATATCGACCACGTCCAATTCGACAGATTCAAGCTCGCTTTTTCAAAAGAGGTGGTCAGGATTAAGCGCGATGACTATCTGCGCATTGTTTACGACAGTTTTTTCCTCGGCCTCGCCACCGAGATCGACATTACCGTTGCTCAGAGCCTGAAATTTCAACTCGTGACACTGGCCGGGATCGCCGGTTTTTTCACGCTTGGAGTTATCCGCGCAAATAGCTGCCGCGCGCGGACCGGACTCCGTGAACTCTACATCATGTCCGCTTTTGCCATATCCTACACACTTGCGAAGATGCTCACGATAATACTTGTCGAGCCATCCATCGACAGATATGTCAGGGCTGCCGTTTATTTCCTCCAATGCCCTTATTTCATGCTGATGCTGCTCCCCTGGTGTTGCATCTTCGGCTTTAGAAACCATTTCTCAATCGCTCACAAACAATCCACTTGATTATTTTATCCAGCTCTGTGACGACACAAGGAGCGAAGCCGGATGATGCGACTTGCCCCTATCCCTGGATGGACAATGCAGGAGAGGCACATTTTGGGGACAGAAAAATAATTGCCCGTGGTTCGTGAAAACATTCACGATTGCCGCTATAATATAATTGGCCTTCCCCAATCTGGCCGAATGAGCAATTATATACTGTGTAGCTGAGACATGTATGCCAGTGTCCGGCGAATGCACATTATTTTTAACACAGGCGAGAGCGTTCTTCCACTCCAGGAGGGCCAGCCTTGCCGGAAAAGTATAGAAAGGAACAGTGCTGTCATGAGGAAAGAAGTACTAATGACACCGGGGCCTTCACAGGTGCCCCCACAAGTAGCAGCAGCGGGCGCAGTCCCGATGATGCACCACAGAAGCGGTGATTTCAAGAAAATATTCGCCCGCGTCGTGGAAGGAATGAAAAAAATATTCGGGACGCAAGGTGATGTCTTCGTCCTGTCCTCATCTGGCACTGGAGCGATGGAAGCGGCTGTTGTCAACATGCTGTCGCCGGGCGACCGCGTGATCGTCGCCAATACGGGCAAGTTCGGTGAAAGATTCACCAACCTCTGCAAAAATTACGGCGTCGATGTCGTCGAGATCGTCAAGGAATGGGGTGACATCGTTACCCCGGCTGACATTGCCGAAGCTCTCGAACGCGAACAGGACATCAAGGCTGTCTTCGTCACCTACAGCGAAACCTCCACAGGCATTGCCAATCCCGTCAAAGACATTGCCGCCGTGGTCGACAACGCAGGTGCGCTGTTTATTGTAGATGCAGTCAGCGCGCTCGGCGGCCTCGAAATGAAAATGGACGAATGGAAGATCGACGTCGTAGCGGCAGGCTCGCAAAAAGCTCTCATGATGGCTCCGGGACTCGGCTTTATCGCAATCCGCGGCGAAAAGGCATGGAAAGCATACGAGCAGTCGACCATCAAAAAATTCTACTTCGACATCGGAAAATACCGTAAAATCTTCAACAAGAGCGGAGATACTCCATTCACGACAGCCGTTTCACTTACACTCAATCTCGAAGAATCCATCAAAATGATCATCGGCGAAGGACTCGACAACGTCTACGAACGCCACGCAAAAATGGCGCGCGCCACCGTAGCGGGCATCAAGGCAATGGGCCTGAAACTCTTCTCACAAAACGGCTCGAACGTACTCACTGTCTTCTCTGTCCCCGAAGGTATTGACGGAAACGAACTCGTCAAGGTCATCCGCGAAAAATACGGGATACGCGCGTCCGGCGGCCAGGAACCATTCAAAGGCAAAATCGTCCGTATCGCACACATGGGCTATGTCACCAGCCACGATGTCATCCTCGCGCTCTCTGCCGTCGAGATGGCTCTTGCCGATATGGGCTTCAAAGTCGAACCCGGCTCCGCCGTCAGAGCCGCTCAGGAGGAATTCAGAAAATGAGCTACGAAATTCTCGTCGCCGACAGGCTCTCCGACGAAGGCGTGGACCTGCTGCGTGAAAAATTCAATGTCACCGTGCAAACCGGCATGACCGAAGACCAGCTTGTCGAAGCCGCACCCAAATATCACGCGATCCTCGTACGCAGCGCGACAAAAATCACCAGACGCATCATCGAGGCCGCAACCAATCTGAAAATCATCGCCCGCGCCGGCGTCGGCGTCGACAACATCGATGTACCCTGCGCTACTCATCATGGCATATTTGTAGTCAATTCTCCCACAGGCAATACACTCGCGGCAGCCGAACATACCGTAGCCCACATGTTCGCCCTTTCCCGCGGCATCCCCGGAGCTGACCGCTCGATGCGCGAAGGCAAGTGGGACCGCAAGACCTACATCGGCACTCAGATCACCGGCAAGACCCTCGGCCTCATAGGATTCGGCAAAATCGGCTCCGCCGTCGGCAAACGCGCTATCGGCGTAGGCATGAACGTACTGGTTTTCGATCCCATCACCACCGAAGATCAAGTCAGGAAACTCGGCGCACGCCTCGTAAGCATGGAAGAACTCTTTGCAGAATCTGACTTCATCTCACTTCACGTCCCTAAATCCGAACGCACCTACCACATGATCTCGACAGCCCAATTCGCCAGGATGAAGGACGGAGTCCGCATCATCAACTGCGCACGCGGCGGAGTCATTGACGAAAATGCGCTCGTAGACGCCATCGAAAGCGGCAAAGTTGCCGGCGCGGCTCTCGACGTTTTCGAAAAAGAACCCCTCGACACCGGCAGCCGGCTCTTCGGACATCCGAACATTTTCCTCACACCACACCTCGGCGCATCGACACTCGAAGCCCAGGTCACTGTCGCCATCGACGTCGCGCAGCAGGTCAAGCTCTTCTTCGAAGGCCAGTTCCCCACGACAGCAGTCAACATGCCTGCCATCAAGCCCGAAATCCTCGAATCCCACAAACCTTACTTCGACCTCGCCGAAAAAATGGGGATACTTCACGCCGGCATCCTCGATGATTCCGTGTTTTCCATCAACGTCACCTACACCGGCGCACTGATAGAAATGGAAACATCGCTCATCACCCGCCACTTCCTCGTCGGACTCCTGCGCAGCCGCTACTCCGACATCAACCTTGTCAACGCCCCGGACATGCTCAAGGAAAGCGGCGTGTCGCTCACCGAAACCATGAGCGGCACAAGATCGCGATACCATGACCAGATCACCACTCAGGTCGTCAACAGGAAATCCACACACATCGTCACCGGCACACTCACGGCAGCCGACGGCCCCCGCATTGTCAATATCGACGGCTACTCGTTCGACTTCTCTCCACATGGCCGCATAATGCTCGCGACCCACAGGGACATGCCGGGCATCATCGGCAAAGTCGGCACTCTGCTCGGTGACCGCGACATCAACATCGCAGCCATGCAGGTGGGCCGCGAATCCGTCCGTGGACGAGCTATCATGAGCATTTCCATAGATGATGACCTCTCCGCCGAAGTCCAGAATGCAATCCTCGGATTCCCCGGCGTCGAGACTGTAAGCGTCATAATGTTCGACGAATCCGCACAGACGGCCGACTGATAAAACGACTCGAGAATTCACTTGCCGCTAGAGCCGCCCGAAGCCTGAAAAAGTTTTGAGGGCGGCTCTCTTGCAAGTAACGGAAAACCATATAAAATACAAATCTGGTAAATATGTTTTTCATTTATCAAACGGCGCGGCCGGTCTATCCGCAGCCAGAGGGAAAACCCCGGTAATCCGGCCCCTCGCGCATCTATTGGAGGATTGTTATTAATGCTTAATGACAAAGACAAAAGACTTGACGACGATTTTTTCGGCACACCTCTTGGCACAGCCCTAACCATGCAGATGAACCTCGAAGAGGGCGACATCATCTCCGGAAGAATCCTTAAAATAGACAACGAATTCGTCTACGTAAGCACTGGCTTCAAATCTGAGGGCCGCATCCCTCTCGCAGAGTTCAACCCCGGCCCCGACGGTGACATCGGATACAAACTCGACGATGAAATCGAAGTCATGGTCGAGCGCGTAGCCCGCGAAGACATCTACCTTTCATACATCAGCGTAGTCGAAAAACGCCGCTGGGCCGAGCTCTCACAGGCATTCGAAGTACATGATGCCATCGACGGCACTATCGAACAGTCGGTAAAAGGCGGATACCGCGTCAATGTGGGCGTCGAACGCATGGCCTTCCTGCCCGGATCGCAGATCGGCTACCCGGTGGCTAACCCCGCCGACCTCGTTGGCAAAGTGCTCAAATTCCACATCATCGAATTCAATCAGGAAACAGAAAACATCGTCGTATCACACAAGGAAATCATGAAAAAAGAAGCCGAAGAACGCGAAGGCGAAGTATACGGCAAACTCACCATCGACGACATTGTCGACGGCAAGGTAATCAAGCTCACCAATTTCGGCGCCTTCGTCGATGTCGGCGGAGTCGAAGGCCTCGTACATATCTCCGAACTCGCCTGGTCACGCGTCGGACACCCGTCACAAGTCCTGAAATGCGGCGACGATGTAAAAGTGAAAATCCTCGACATCAACACAGAAACCAAAAAAATCTCACTCAGCATAAAACAGGCCACCGGAGATCCGTGGGGCAGAGTCGACGAAATCTTCAAACCGGACGAAGTCATCGCCGGGTCTGTAACCAAACTGATGAAGTACGGCGTGTTCGTACGCATATCCCCCGAATTCGAGGGACTGCTCCACATCAGCGAAATGCAGGCCGCTGGCGAAAAGAAACTCACCCCCGGTGATGACATTCAGGTACGCGTCATAGAAGTTGACAAAGAAAACCGCCGCATCCGCCTCGGCCTCATCCCGGACCCCAACGCCGTCCCATCGACCGAAGCTTCCCCCAAATCCGATACAAGCGATGGCGGCGAGGCAGGAGAGTCATTCGACCAGTACATGGACAACAAACGTGGCACCGGCATTACCCTCGGCGATGCACTCGGCGATGCACTCAAAACTGACGAATGATCAACGATAGACTGTATTACTACCATCAATTACAACCAAGCCCCCTTCACAGGGGGCTTTTCACTTCTTGATGACACGTCGCATTGTATTCCAGAAGAAATCCGGTAACCGTTCACGGAATACTCGCGGAGAATCTTTTTCCTGATTACCCCTGAAACTCAGATTTGTGGACACAGCTTGCGATTGCTGAAAAAACGCGATCATTTCAATAAAAAACGGTGATAGAAAAAGGCAAGATTCTTCGCTTCGCTCAGAATGACACCATAATAAGCAAGCAAAAAAAGTGAATGCAGTCAGACAACAAACCTCGCGCACACTGATCTGATTCGCGAAAATGCCTGTCAATCCGAGCGAAGCTAAGAATCTTGCTCTTATTCTGACTGTCTGAGTTTCTGGGGCAATCAGGTAAAGTTTTTCGGTAGAGGTTTGGAGACCCCCTTTTTGTAAAAAGCGGGTCTCCATACTCTTGCCGTGAACGCTTACCTCTTCCTATTTGACCGTGAATGAGTATGGCTTGTAGACAACATTGGTAAACGATGCAAAGTCTCTGATGGTGGGCATCGGCGTCTGTGTATTGTCGATGAATCCTGTGATGCCGCCTACGAGAGTGAAAGAGTTGGCCATCGAGGGGCGCATGACGGATTTTTCGATTTTCATGAACAGGTCGGACCCGTCGGCTTTGCATTTGATGTTCTTGTCATCGAGCTTCACGACATTCTGCTGTGCCTTTTTGTCTTCGGCAGTCGGAGCTGCTGGTGTTTTGCCGGATGCTTTGGCGGCCTGTTCTTTCTTGAGGGCTTCTTCGGCCGCTTTTTTGTTGATGCGAGGGATTGAGCATGCTTTCATGTCAGGGCTTATGCCTTTGGCGAGTGGCGCATAGAGTCCGATGATCAATGCATCGCTGTTTTCGACTGCCTTTTTCTGTCCTTCAGGACTCTGCATCTGTGAGATGTCAGAAAATTGGGGGAGAATTTTGCTGTCAGCGATCATGGAAAGATAGGCATTGATGTGAGTGGGGTTCATCGTGCCTTTGTTGATCTTGCCTTCGACGCTCGTGTCGATGAAGACCGATTTGTCATCCATCCCGATGCGGACTTCCCAGATGTCGAAATCGTTTTCGATGAGAGCCGCCGGATCATCGCTCGGGTCCTTGTCGGCTGCTGCCGTGACCATGCAGCCGTCGGTGATAGGCGGCCATGTGCTGCCGACTTTGCATGGCACGTTGACGCCAACATTGCCATAGGAGTCTTTTGCGACTGCGTAGACGAGTACTTTACCTTTTTTCTTGATGGCCGGAAATGCGCCCTTGAAGGTATTGCCAGCACCCTTGAGCGGCATCGGGCCAATGAAGGACGCGCCATTGTCAAATGAGTAATACACGCTGACGGATACGACTTTGTCTATGGGCTTTGGCGTTTCGTAGCCTGTGGTGACGGTGACCTGAACTGGCTTTCCGGCAACTGCCGGTCCGAATGTTATATTTTTGATCACTGGGGCAAAACGGTGTTTGAGGACACCGTTGAATCGATTCATGATGTCCTGCTGTTGCTCTTTCTGAGCTGCCGATCCTTTTGTGTCTTTTTTGGGAGCCGCGGGTTTGGGAGCCGAATATGCCGTGGTGCACACTGCGAATCCCGTCGCGATTGCGATTGCCATAAAAGCCTGTTTTGTGTTTCCTGTCATCCTGAAAAGCCCTCCGTATGGGTTAAATTCCGTAATTTGCGCCGGGAAGCACCTGATCTTGCTTGTCGCTCAGCCTGACGGAAAATCTCGCGTATCGTTTAGACATGATACCCAGCAGGATATCGTTGCTGCCAGCTTTGATTTTGATGCCGGTCTTTTGTTCGGCGGCGCTTCCTTCTGTGTCAAAAACCTGTTTGCCGTTGACCCAGACTACCACTTTGTCCTCGGTCGTGATCTTGAAAACCGCATCCTGTGCCTTTTTGCTGTTGACCTTGAACGATGCGAAATAGACCGAGCGACTGGTTTTCGTTGCCTGATTTTTCCTGAAATCGGCGGCGCCGCCTTCTCCGACTTCCCTGAAGTCAAACCATGCGAGCTCAGTGCCATCGGGTGCGAAGGCGGGAAGTTCCGGTGTCGCAGGTTCGAGCTTGGTACTGATGGCAAGCGGGCCAAATACTTTGAACGCTTTGACGTATGCTCCGCCGGCATTGTAGAGCGCGGTGGCCTTGTCGGCCTGTCCGTTGAGTTCGTAATAGCCGGCGAGCTTTTCGAGCAGTTCCCTGTTGGCAGGATTGATTTTCACGGCTTCTTCGAGCAGTTTGATCTGGCGTGGAAGCGCTGCTTCGCCGACGAGCGAATTAGCTTCTACGACAAGCGTGTTGGCACGGACATTGAGAAGTTCCTCGGCGGTGGCAGCCGCATCTGCGTCTTTTCCTGCCATGAGTGCCTGCATTGATTTCAGACTTTTTTCGCCGGGGATTCTGTCAATTGCCCTGATGATTTCTTCCTTGACTTCTTTTTCTTTTGTCCCGGCGATTGCCTTGTCGAGGGTATCGACAAGAGTTTCGTCTCCGGCTTCTTCACCTTTTCTGCCAAGGAGGATCGCTACATTTTTGCGCGTGACAGGCGAAAGCTTGGGATTGACAATAGCCTTTTTGAGCGAAGGAAGCGGATCGGACGCTGTGATGGCAATAATGTCCATAGCTTCTTTCTGCTGTTTTTTGTCGCCACCGAGCATTTTAATTGCCTTGTCTGTCTCGTTGCTGCAACCTGTGACGAAAACAGAAAACACTGCCGCGAAAAGGATCATTGCAATACTTCTTTTATTCATCTGATTTCCACCCCGTATCATGTGTCATTCATATATGATAACAATTATAACTAAATGTTTGCTTAACAACATAGCGGTCCCAATTTTGATTTCATCCGCAGCCGCGCTGTATCGACATAACACGCACTTGCCCCAATTATATCATAACGGTACGGGAAAACTGCCACATATATATTCAAAAAAAAAGGAGCGCATGCGGGTCACAGCCCGTCGATTTTACGACAGATCGCTGCCGCGAAATAACCGCCGCCGAATCCATTGTCGATATTCATCACCGAGACACCGGGAGCGCATGTGGTAAGCATGGCGAGCAGTGCGGACAATCCGCCGAAAGAAGCGCCGTACCCGACACTTGTAGGGACTGCGACTACGGGAGTCGATGTCAGCCCGCCCACTACGCTCGCGAGCGCGCCCTCCATGCCCGCTACGACGACTATTGCGCCTGCCTCGTCCAGCTTCGCGCGATTGTCGAGCAACCGATGGATGCCGGCCACTCCTACATCGTAGAGTCTTTCGACGGTGCATCCTATTGTATCAGCAGTTATGGCGGCTTCTTCGGCCACGGAAATGTCGGCAGTGCCCGCTGCCACGACAAGAGTTTTTTTCGAAGGTTTGGCTGGGGGATCGTAAATCATTCGTATGATACGAGCGTCAGCATGATATTCAGCGGCAGGTTCGATCGCAAGCACCGCCTGGTCAAGATTGTCCGGCACTCGTGTCAGCAGCATATTTACACGGCGGGAAACGAAATTTTCGACAATCTTCATGAGATGATCGCGTTTTTTACCTTCGCAGTAGACTACTTCAGGAGCGCCTGTACGGATGCCTCTGTGATGGTCGAGCTTGGCAAAACCCATGTCTTCATACGGCAGGTCCCTGAGCCCGTCCAATGCGGCTGCGGCCGACAGGGTTCCATCGGCGACTGATTGCAGTAGACATTTGAGTTTTTCGGGATTCATGGATCGCACTCCGTATCGGATGACATAACTGGAAAGATCAGATTTTCTTTTCGAGCGAATCGAGCGGCGGAAGGTCTTCGAGCGAATTGAGTCCGAGAAAACGGAGAAACTCTGGAGTGGTGCCAAAAAGAAACGGACGCCCTACCCCGTCGCCCTTGCCGACGATCCTGATGAGCCCCCAGTCGAGCATGGAGTGTATGACTCCGGAAGAATTGACTCCACGGATCGCTTCGATGTCCGAACGTGTGACAGGCTGTTTATAGGCGATTACCGAAAGAGTTTCGAGTGCTGCTCTTGAGATGCGCGTGCGGTCCATCTTGCCGAAAAAGCTCCTGAGAGGTTCCGAATACTCCTTTCGGGTGACGATTTCATATCCGCCCGCAGACTGCATGATTTCGAGTCCGCCATCTGTTTCGTTGTATCGGTTTACCAGCATGTCAAATGCTGTCTGTGCCTGATCCTGATCTATGGCGAGGTGCGCCATGACACTCTTGAGCGCCACCGGCACCGGCGACAGAAACAAAATGCCTTCGATGGTGTTTGCGATTGTTTTAATATCCGGCATAACATTGTCCATCCATGCCGCAGGAGGAGCGGTCACGCGGCTGTGGTTTCCTTTATCGTGATGTGAATATCGCCGTAGGGCGTGTTCTGGACTGCTTCGATGCGTTCCTGCGAAACGAGATAGACGACTGCGAGAAACGACAGGACAGCCTCAGGCTTCTCGGGCTTTTCGCTTACGATGTCCGAGAAGAATATCGTAGAGCCTGTCCGGTTGAGGAGGAAATCGAATATTTCGGAAATCCTGCGGTTGAGTTGCTGGGCAGGATCGGTATTGACGTGATAGGTATGGTCTTCGAGACTGCGTTTGATAATATGGGACATGGTGAGGAGGAGATCGAAGGGAGTGATTTCCTCGATATAGGCAAGCTCGTCGATAAAGCCCGGAAGCTCTCCGGCGCGTGTTTGATAAGAACGCAGACGACGTGTATTCTCGTCGATCATATCCCTGAATTTAGCACCTGTCTCACTGAACGCTCGATACATTTCTTCGAGGCGCTCGCGGACGCGGGTGGTTTCTTCTTCGTCGTCCTGACGTTCATCTTCCTCGATCAGGTCAGTCTCTTCGAATTGATCCTGCCCGGGCAGGAGATTGCGCGACTTAAGATACAGGAGCTTCGAAACCATGTATACCGGTGTGAATTTATGGAGATCATAGTCGACCGAAAGCGCCTCGCGGACACGTTCGACCACGTCACTGAGGCGTACGTCGAGGATATCCACCTCGAAGCGCCGCACCTGCTCGACAAGCAGTTCGAGCGTGCCGTCATACCCCGGGAACTTTATTGCTATTTCGTAGACCATCAGCCTGTCCAGTGAGTAAATAATTACAGTACAAAATTAAGCACCCTGCCAAGCACCACACTCATGATGCCCACGATGAAATCTATCACATGCAGATACATCAGCAGTAGTATTACAAGCATCCCGTAAGGTTCGATTTTTTCGAGCTTGATAGCCGACTTGAGCGGGAGCAGCATCATGAGAATCTTGGAGCCATCGAGCGGCGGCACGGGAATGAGGTTGAATGCGATAAGCACACCGTTGAAAAAAATAAACTGCATCATAATCTGCCAGATCATCCTGGCTAGAGGGGTTTCCTGAGATAAAAACCCCGCCATCATCATGCCTTTCAGCAGTATGATGCCCAGTATCAGGAGAAAAAAATTGCCCGCGACACCGGCTATCGACACAATGATGGTGTCACGCCGGATTTTCCTGAAGCGGAGCGGATTGATCGGCACCGGCTTCGCCCAGCCGAATCCGACCGCGGAAAAAATAACAGTGACCGCGAACATCAAAAGGCCCGCCGGATCGATGTGTGCCATAGGATTGAGCGTAAGCCGACCGAGCCTCGTGGCTGTGTCGTCGCCGCATTTGTACGCAGCGTAAGCGTGGCCGAATTCATGAAAACTTGTCGCTATCAGATACAGCGGCAGAAACACGATAAACATGATCAGTCGCTGTGAGATGCCATCAACCATCAGAATGCTCCATGTCCGCGGCTGATTCGCCCGGTGTTTTACCGAGCAGTTTCAATGCCGCATCGAGTTCGTGTTCGCGGGTAAAAACATCACCGTTTTGTTTCATTCTCAGGACTTTTCGCAAAGTATTCCCGATCGAAGCGCCTGAAAGACATCCGGCCGCGACAAGGTCGTCACCGTTGATTTCGAGTGCGACACGCCGGGTTTCGTTAACGTACGTTTCGATATTCCACCGCTCCACCGATCCTGTCGCGGCATATAATCTCAGGATGATTTCCGGCGGAAAGCCGCTGAGTATTTCATCGATATCGGCAGGGGTGGCTCCGAGAGAAGAGAGTGTTTTCAAAGCGACATGAAATCTGTCCTCGAAAAGCAGCTTCACGCATTCGCGTTCTTCCGAGGTCCCTTCAATTCGAGATATGAAGTTTCTTATCACCTTCTCTTCATTGTGCGCCACCGCCGACAGAAGAGCGGCGAGCCACACTCCGGGGTGCGTTTCGGCTACATACTCCGCGAGTGCGGCGAGCGCTTCTGCCGTGTTGTCGATGGGCAGGAAATCGGTGGTATCGAAAAACAGGCCCGGGCACAGCGCATTGGGCACGCCGAGCGCTATCATCTGCTGTAATGCTGCGGCGCGCGACGGCGAGTCGAACATCATTACCATCTCTTTCCTCAACCGCGCGCCGGAAATGCTGTCGAAGAACCTTTCGCGGGTGGCATGTTTCGCGAGTCGCGCCGTTTCTTCTTCGAAATCGTAACCGAAACGCGCGGCAAACCGTATGCCACGGAGTATGCGCGTAGGATCGTCGCAAAAGCTGCGTTCGTGAATTGCAATCAGCCGGCAGGCCGCTATGTCGCTGACTCCGCCGAAAGGGTCCATCAATCCCCCGAAATCAGTTTCGTGGAGAGAAACGGCCATAGCATTGACAGTAAAATCGCGCCGCTTGAGATCGCTCTCGATGGTAGACTGCTCAACATCGGGCAGCGCGCCATTGCAGCGGTAGGTCTCCGTGCGCGTCATGGCGAAATCTATCAGCCCCGCCCCCGGACATCTGAGCGACGCCGTCCCGAAATGCGGATGGATTTCGACTTTGCCGCCACGGACAGCCTGAAGGGCGCGGGCAAAGATTTCACCTCTGCACTCCACCGCAATGTCGATATCCTCGACTGGTTTGTGACGCAGAAGATCACGCACCGCTCCGCCGACGAGCCAGGCTCCGATGCCCCTTTGTTTCGATATTTCAGACACATTGGCGATGACGGCTCTGACTGGTTCGCTGCAATATGTTGTTATGTTTTCTGTCAGATTCAATGTATGTCTACCAATTCGATGGTTACGCGGTTGGTCTGCGATCCTTTTGCAATCGGGCGGCCGCCCACTTTCCTGAATACTTCAAACACCCGGTTTTCGACAACCACCCTTTTCAGTATGACGGCATCTTCCGGATTGAGATAAACATCTTCGTCGAGCCTGTATTCGATCTTCACGGGCATTTCCGAGTCACCGTTTTTTGACGAAGCCGCAGTGTCGTAGCTGTACGAGGCCTTTCCCTTGACATGCCATGCCTTAGCCCCGGCGACGG
Organism: uncultured bacterium; assembly: GCA_964595945.1. GTDB lineage: Bacteria > UBP15 > UBA6099 > UBA6099 > JAJRTR01 > CAZQSL01. The sequence continues at coordinate 30,657 of CAZQSL010000002.1, read as the reverse complement.
TCTCTTTCCCAATACATTCCGAACTGACCGAAAGGCTCTCGGACTTATCGACTGGCCGTTTGCCGATGTCATATTTCCATCTGGAGCCTTTTTTGATTTTCATGTCCGGAATGAACGGCGTAAGCTCAGAGACAGACATGGGAAATCCCTTCGGGCTGAATGTTTCAAGCACCATGCCTCTACTGTCGAGCGCTACACGCATCGTACCGAGTATCCTCGCTTTTTCCAGACTGTTGGGAGTGCCAGGGGGGTAGGCCGTGAAATCCAGTGAAACCTTGTTCATCACGGCCTGCTTGACCATCATGGTCACGACAAGAGTGTCTCGTTCGGACTGCTCGGTCCTTTTGCCGCTCGCATCTACCATGGTCGCCTTGTTGGAAATGTGATAGACAAAGGTTTTCCCGGGCTTGGGCCAGAACGATAGCCTGCGGCTGCATCCCGTAAGCATTATCATGGACGTGAGTATCAGTAATAACGCAATGCTCCGGCACGCTCTGCCGAAATCCCGGGGATCCTCATATCCGATCATTTCAGACGCTCCGGTATGATGTCATTTCTGTAGAGCTCGTCATAAGTTTCGCGGGCGATGATAAGGTCGGCTTTGCCATTGTTGACAAGTACCATCGCTGGACGCGGGAATTTATTGTAGTTGCTGGACATGGCGTGATTGTAAGCTCCGGTGGTGAAGACGGCGAGGATGTCGCCGGCCACGGGAGATGCGAGATCAATGTCTTTGATAAGAGTGTCAGTCTCGCAATGGCGACCGCTGACCCGGCATGTTACAAATCCCTTTTTTGCGTCGGCCCTGTTGGCGATGACGGCCTCGTAGACCGAGTCGTAGAGGGCTGGCCGCGGATTGTCAGAAAGACCGCCGTCAACCGAAACGTAAGTGCGGACACCGGGAATATCCTTGACAGGACCTACCGTATAGATGGTCATGCCGGCAGGGCCGACGAGCGCGCGACCGGGTTCGAGATACAGATGTGGCAGGATAAGTCCATTAGCCTTGATCTGCTTTTTCACTTCCGAAGTGATAGCATTGGCGAATTTTTCAGGTGCGGGGAGCGCCTGCCGAGTCGCGTATCTTACGGGATACCCTCCGCCGACATTTAGCGCTCGTATGTCGAGGCCGAGCTGGCCCTTGAGTTCTTTCATAAAGGCAACGACTGTCTGCACTGATACACGGAACGGATCAGGATCAAGTATCTGGGAGCCAATGTGATAGTGAATGCCGAAAAAATCCAGATTCTTGAGCTTCGTAATCTTTTTGACAAGGTCAAAGGCAAGCCCGCTTTCGATGGGCATGCCGAACTTTGTGTCAAGCTTGCCGACCTGCACCATTTCGTGCACATGAGCTTCGACGCCTGGCGTTATGCGCAGGAGCACTTTCTGCGTGATGCCTTTGGCGCGAGCGATTTTGTCGAGCATTTCGGCTTCGTGCGCAGAGTCGAGCACAATACATCCTATGCCCCATGCGAGGGCGGTTTCGAGGTCTTCTTTCTTCTTGAAATTACCGTGGTAAAACATGTTGGCCGGATCGACTCCGGCAAGGACCCCGCCCCGCATCTCGCCGATACTTGCCACGTCGATAGCAAGACCTTCCGATGCGGCGATACGTGCCACTGCGAGCGTCATCAGAGCCTTGCTCGCGAGGATGACCGTCACATTGGGATACTTTGCCTCGAAAGACTCTTTATAGGCCCGGCAATTGCCACGCAGCACATTCTCATCGACGATGTAAAGGGGCGTGCCGAATTCTGAGGCCAGTTTCACGACATCAGCGCCGCCGAAACAGAGTCTTCCTTTTCTGATCGTCACTCCCTGATACTTTTCCGGATTGATTTTCATCTTCTGTTTTTTCCTTTCCAGTTACTATATCGTTTATGACAATGCTGTCTGCAAGGATATCGTGAAATCCCCTCTTGTGTTTGCCCACCAGTGTGATGAACAACCCTGATCCAAAAAAGAGAAATACAGCTATCCCGACCAGCAGCAGAGCCACCTGCACCGGCACCACCTTGGTGCGCCATGCGTTTATCACTAAAATCTTTCCTAGTGCAAATCCCCAGTATGCCCATATCGCCGCGGCGAAAAAACCTATCCATCGCCACACGGCATCGATGAAGGAAATCCTGATGCCGACTTCCGTATTGACGATCTTGAGCCCGCATATCCGTTTGCCGATCGTACCGCTCATTATCGTTACCGTCAGCACCATATACAACAGCGATACAACGATGACTGCAAATATCCCGCTAAGAGTGTATCCGATGCCGCTGACTTCGTGAAATGTGATCATCGTGAGAGATTGCAGTAACACTGCGGCCGGTGCGGACAATGCCCCTATGATGAGCATGTCGATCATGATCGCCATCGCGCGGCGGAATTCCTTGGGGATGCGTACGAGTTTCGACGATGTTCTTTGAAAAAAGTCGCTTGCCGCACTGCCAAGAGTAGGCGATGGTTCGGAGAGTCCGGCATCCGGAGCGATTCCCGGATCATCTTGCGAACTGGAAACAACGGACGGACTTTGAATCTCCCGAGGCGCAAGTGACGGTGCCGAAGGTGCAGACGGCGACGAAAAAGCCTGCATGGCCTCCAGACACTCATTGCATACGGGACGGCCTTTTTCATTGCGCGTCAAACACTCTTCGCACACCGGCGCTCCGCATTTGACACAGAAGCCCTGCGACTCGCGGTCACTATGATTTTTGCACATCCTGCCCAATCAATTATCCGCCGTCTGTTTTTTTCTGACCTTGATGCGTATCTCCGCGCCGCCAGTGATGTATGCGACACTGTCATCCCGTGTAAGCTTCAGCCTCTTTCCAGCAAGTGAAGTAGTCGCAGTCATAAGTTTCACATTTTCCGCATGCAACACACCACTTGCATCATCCCATGTCATATTGTCAGCAGTGATCTTCTGCCCTTCAGGATGAAGGCTCCCGGTGACACGGCCTTCGACTATGACTTTTTTGGTCTTCGCATCATAAACGGTGCGGGGCGAACTGAACGAAAGCTGCTTGCGTCCGGTGTGTGGATTGCGGAAAAGCCTCCCGGACGCTTCGGTGAAAACAGTGCGCGACCTGACAGTGTCAGCGTCTATGCTGTCAGCGGAAAGCCGCCATGTCCGCTTGCCCTGCTCATAATGGGTGATATGCGGCTTCTTCACATCCACCTGCGCAATGACAGGGGCCTGTTTATCCCTGTCACCGCGTCGCAGGTCTTCTGTTGCCTTGTGACTGACCTTCTGCTGAAATACAAGAGCGTACACCGCGTACGCAGCGCCGAGCAGCAGTAGAGCCACAATTACCGTTCCGAGTATTCTCCTGATTGCATACATACCAAAAAGCGCCTTTCAGCATTCTCATATATTATTGATGAATTCTCCACAAAATTCAAAACCCGTGCACACACACCGTGATTTGAGGATGTATGTTTACATATATTGGCACAGTTGCTAAAATTCAGCTTTGATCAGGCAGAATCCGATCTGAAAGGATACAGGACATTACAGCATGGCCAAGTCCAGTGAAACCGAAGGCATAAAAGAACGCATCATAATCCTCGACTTCGGGGCACAGTACAACCAGCTCATCGCCCGCCGCATCCGCGAGTGCAACGTCTACTGCGAAATCCACCCGGCAACGATCACTGTCGAGGAAATCAAACAAATCAACCCCAAAGGCATAGTGCTCTCGGGCGGCCCCGCAAGCGTCTACGAAAAAGATGCCCCCCACATCGACCCCGCGATAATGCACCTCGGCATCCCCGTACTCGGCATCTGTTACGGCCTCCACCTAATGAGCATGATCATGGGCGGAGTCGTGCAGGGCACCGAAAAAAGGGAATTCGGACGCACCGAGATGAAAGTCGTCTCTCACAATCTCCTCTTCGACTCCCTCAACCCCCAACTCATCTGCTGGATGAGCCACGGCGACTATGTCGATACGCCGCCGCCCGGATTCGAAATCACCGCGCGCACAAAAAACTGCCCGGTCGCAGCTATCGAAAATAACGAACAACGCATGTACGGCGTCCAGTTCCACCCCGAAGTCGTACACACCCCATGGGGCATCGAGCTCATCCGCAACTTCGTCATCAAAGCCTGCAAATGCAAGGGCGAATGGACGATGGGCAACTACCTCGAAATCGCCGTCAAGCGCATCCGCGAACAGGTCGGCGAAACCGGCAAAGTCCTCTGCGCCCTCAGCGGCGGCGTCGACTCGGCAGCCACGGCAGTCCTCATCCACAAAGCCATCGGCCCCCGCCTCACCTGCATGTTCGTCGATCACGGCATGCTCCGCAAAAACGAAGCCGCCACCGTCGTCGAAACATTTCAGCAGTCATTCAGGATGAACCTCATCCACATCGACGCGAGCGAACGATTTCTCAAAAAACTCGAACGCGTCTCCGACCCCGAAAAAAAACGCCGCATCATCGGCCATGAATTCATACGCGTCTTCGAAGAAGAAGCCCGAAAAATCGGCGACTTCGACTTCCTCGCACAAGGCACACTCTACCCCGACGTCATCGAGAGCATATCGTCAGGCACAGGCAAATCCCATAAAATCAAATCGCACCACAACGTCGGCGGACTGCCCAAAGATATGCAGTTCGACCTCATCGAACCCCTCCGCCTTCTCTTCAAGGATGAAGTCCGCGCACTCTGCGCCGAACTCGGCATCCCCCGCGAAATCGCCTGGCGCCAACCCTTCCCCGGCCCGGGACTCGCAATCCGCATCATCGGCCCCGTAACCAGAGATAGAGTTTTCATACTACAGGAAGCAGACGAGATCGTGCGCCAGGAAATCTGGAACGCAAATCTCCAGTATGACATCTGGCAATCTTTCGCCGTACTGCCCGCAATCCGCAGTGTGGGCGTCATGGGCGACCACCGCACATACGCCTATCCCATCATCATCCGCGCAGTCACCAGCCAGGACGGCATGACCGCCGACTGGGTAAGATTCGACTATGACCTGCTCGAAAAAATGGCGAACCGCATTGTCAATGAAGTGAAAGGAGTTAACCGAGTCGTCTATGACATCACAAGCAAACCCCCCGGCACCATCGAGTGGGAGTAGCCTTTCGGCTCTCCGCCTCGTATACTCGGAAAAAGACATCCAGAAAACAGTAAAACGCCTCGCCAAAGAAATCTCCAGAGATTACGAAGGCAAGGAAATCTTCTGCGTGGGCGTCCTCAAGGGCGCGTTCGTCTTCATGGCTGACATCCTCCGCGAAATCACCGTCCCCGTCAGCTATGACTTCATGGCCATCTCAAGCTACGGCGCAGCCACAAAATCCTCAGGCGTTGTCCGCATCATCAAAGACCTTGATGTCCCCATCGAAAGCAAACATGTCCTCATCATCGAAGACATCATCGACTCGGGCCTCACTCTCCACTATCTCGTCAACAACCTCATGTACCGCAATGTCACCAGTCTCAAGGTCTGCACTCTCCTCGACCGCCCATACCGCCGCGAAGTCGATGTCCGCGTCGACTATAACGGATTCGAGGTCAACGACGATTTCGTCGTAGGATACGGACTTGACTTCAACCAGAAATACCGAAATCTCAAATCCATATATGCACTCGAATAATGTGCCCCGCGCTACCGCCAATACCCCTCGGAGCCGCCCTGTAAAGGCGGCTCTTTTCGTTTGTCTCATCTCTTTCCCCGCGCCCCGGCACATGATAGAATCATGTTAAACATCGTTCGCAAAACCATACCGGAGGCACCGCATGAAACGATTCATCCTCGCAGCAACCGTCATGCTTACAACCGCAATAGCAGCCCGCGCGACTGAGCCTTTTCGCACCGATGTGTTTTTCGAGGGTTACAACGGCTATAAATCATATCGCATCCCCGCCGCAGCCGTCACGACTAAGGGCACCGTGCTCGCCATTATCGAAGCCCGCAAAAACGGCCCCGCCGATGCCGGCGACATCGACCTCATGCTGCGACGCAGTACTGACAACGGCAACACATGGGGCGATCCCATCATGATATACGACTACGGTACTCACACTGTCGGCAATCCCGCACCAATTGTCGATCGCGACACCGGCGATATCATCCTGCCCTTCACTATCGACAACAAAACCGCCCACGTCACCCGCAGCAGTGACGACGGACTCACGTGGTCAGTACCGGTGGACATTACGTCATCTGTCAAAAAGCCGGGGTGGGAATGGTATGCCTTCGGCCCCGGCCACGGCATCCAGCTTCAGGACGGACGGCTGCTCGCACCTGCCGACCATTCGGAGAAACGCATCATGTACGCACAGGCTGTTTACAGCGACGACCACGGCGCCACGTGGCACGTCGGATCATCTCTACCACGTGAAACCGATGAATCAACCGCGCTCGAACTCGCCGACGGCTCGATCTACATGAATATGCGCAACAATTATTTCAAAGGCAAACGCGCATGGGCAATCAGTACCGACAGGGGTGAAACATGGGGCAAAATGTCATTCGACAAAACCCTTGTCGAACCAGTCTGTGAGGGCAGCACGCTACGTTATTCGACTGAAAAATCCGGTGGAGTTAACAGGGTTCTGTTTTCAAATCCGGCCGATAAATTCCGCATAAATATGACAGTCCGCCTCAGTTATGACGAAACCGCGACATGGCCAGTCGCGAAGCTGATTGACCCTGGGAAATCGGGATACTCCGACATGGTCCTGCTGCCGGACGGACAGATCGGCCTGTTCTATGAAAACGGTGTGACGCAGTATTGGGAAAAAATCACATTCGTTCGTTTCAGTCTTGCATGGCTCACGGACGGCAAAGACAAATAGCGCATTGTTTTATTACACACTTCACTTGGTCACTGACAGGATGCAGGCGGAAGACGACTTCGCCCAATAGGCTCGCCACGGGATCAGGACACCTCCGGAAACGATTTTCTGATATAAGCCGTCTTCGTACGAATAGATATCGGGCAAAGGTGTCGAAACGCCGCCGCATCTGAGCGTAAAATGCGATGTGTTGTATATTACGGACGAACTGAATGGCAAAGAGAATACATTCCAGCCAGTAGCGAATCCATACTGAGTAGTCGATAAACCCGTGGGAGCGCCCGTGATTTGTCCTGCGATCCGCCTCTCCGAGTAGACCATGTATGCGCCTGAAAGATTGAGCGATATGGCAGTCGTTTTTGACAGGGGCGTGTAGTCGGGAAGCAGGAATATTTCGAATCTGTCCTCGGCTGACGTGGAAATGAGCGAGATCGTGGCATCGTTCAGCGGTACGCCGACAAGATTCCATCCCGACTGCAATTCAAGCGTCATGGAAAATGGCACTGCGGTCGCAGTGGCGCCTGTCGAGACATTGCCGCTGTTGTCCACTGCAAATGCCGTGAAGTAATAGGTGACATTGTTTTCGATCCATGTGTCGTCCAGTACAACACTGTCGCCATTACCGGAATAGATGGTGTTTTCCTGAGTCGGCGCGGATGGCCATGTGTCCGTGGCCATCGCTATCCTTGTCTCTTTGTAATCACTGTCGATCGGGTTGACCCAACTGAAATCTATTTCGTGGGAACTGCCTTCTGCTGCGAAGGCCGTGACCGGATCGGGCGCGATCGTATCCGTCAGCGAAGCAGTGCCTGTCGCCGGTAGCGAATAGTTGCCTGAGGAATCATATGAAAAAATAGAATAATAGTAAGTTGTCCCGGCAGAAATACCAGTATCGACAAACGACTCGGACATGCCTGTATATACATTGTTTCCGGCATAGTGTGTGGCCGGGAAATCCGTTATAGATCGCTGAATTACGACTCCTGAAAAATCATCCGCTGACGGATTGATCCATTGCATCGAAAATGAAGACTCTGCCGGAGTGATGGTAAATGAACTAACGACATCTGGAGGCGTGGTGTCGACCGGCATGGCAATAGTCGTTTCCGGCAATGTCGAACAATTTCCTCTGGTATCGCAAGTAAAAATTGAATAATAATAGATCGTATTGTTGACCAGTTCCGTGTCAGTATAACTGGTCTGAGATCCTGTATAGACATTAGTGACTTCGGTAGAACTCCCTATATAGTCGGTGGTCGAACGCTGAATGATAACGTGGGAAAAATCCGGGTCTGCCGGATTCACCCATGAGAGGGCTACTGAAGAGTCAAGCGACATTGCTTCGAATGATGACACTGATGCTGGCGGCGTGAGGTCGACTGGCGTTGCCGTAGCAGTCGCGGCAATGGCGGAATAAGTGCCTTCCGTGTCATAGGCGAAGGCGGTGTAATGATATGTGGTGTAATTAATAAGGTCCATATCGTATGTGGATTCGCCGTCTCCGTCGAATACGACTACCCCTTCGGTATGAGTAGCCGCGAAACCGGTCGTGGAGCGCAGGATGACTACCCCGGAGAAATCCGAATCGGCGGGATTTGACCAAATTAGTCTTGCATGCGAATCATAGGGAGTGGCCGTGAAAGATACTACGGGGCCGGGAGGCGTCGGCCCTGCCTGATATTGCACCGTTAACGAACGGATTGATGACCACTCACTCGAATTCCCGGCGCCATCAGTTGTCTTGACGATCCAGTAGTAGACCCCGTCTGCGAGAGGCTCCGTTTGGATATAAGACGATGCGGAGACTGTCTGATCAACAATGAGCGACTCGAAGTCCTGCTGGTCGTCGATGGCGATGGTGTATGTGACACCACTTGTGTCTGTCACGTCAGCCCAGTCAAAGGTTGGCGTATTGCTGAATGTCACCACTCCGTCTCCCGGAGACACCGGGGCGGGCATGGCTGGAAGTGTAACGTCAACATGCAATGGTCCGATCGCCTCTGAATACCCAGTATTCCCTACTGCGTCCATGTTGGTAAAACAGATGTATCCCGAGTAGTCGGAAGCCACTGTTACGGTCAGTCCCGTGCTGGTATAACTATCGTACGAATCACATGTCGAGTCATCGGAAAACGCATAATAAGTAGTACCGATCCCCGTCCCTGTCCCGTCCGACACTGAGACCGTGACCGTATCGGAAGTGTTCCATGAGGCGTCCGCACCGTCACTGATGGCAAATACCGGCGCGGTGGAGTCGATAGTGACCGTGCGGGTGGCTGAGTAGCCGCCAGGATTCCCCGCGCGGTCGACAGCTTTGACCTTCCAGTAGTAAGTGCCATCACCCAACGGCGAAGCAGGCGTATAAGAAGATGGAGTCGGCGTCAGCTCGGCAACTGGAGAGGAAAAATCAGGACTGTCATCGATCAGTAAATAATAAGTCACGCCGCTCGAATCGATCACGGCCGACCAGTCGAAGAATGGAGTATTGTCTGACGTGGCCACGCCGTCGCCGGGAGTGAGCAAGTCAGGCATGGCCGGCGGGTCCGTGTCGACCTTGAGTTTGCCGATGGCGGCACTGTAGCCGGTGTTGCCGGCGACATCGGTGTTTCTGAAGCAAATGTAGCCCGAATATGTGGTGGCGACCGTCACTGAAAGGCCGGTATTTGCAAAGTTGTCGGCGGCGCCGCACGCCGAATCGAGCGAATACGCAAAGTAGGTAATCGCGCCCGCCCCCGATCCGGCGCCATCCGATACCGTGACAGTGATCGTGTCTGAGGCATTGTACGATGCGTTGACACCATCCGTTATGGTAAACAATGGGGCGGTCGCATCGATGACCACCGTCCTCGCGGCTGTATAAGCACTCGAATTGCCAGCCTCGTCGACAGCCTTGACCTTCCAGTAATACGTGCCGTCAGGGAGCGCGGTTGCCGGCACATACCCGGAGGTGACAATCGTCTCATCGATATCCGGCGAAGCAAAGGACGGATCGGTATCGGCAAGCAATACATAATATACGCCGCTTGGATCGGCAACGTCAGTCCAGTCAAGTGCCGGAGTGTTGTCGTTGGTAAGCGCCGCATTGTCTGGCGAGAGCAGTTGCGGCACATCCGGTGGTGTCGTGTCAGGCAGGATTACTGTATAAGTCGCGCTGATAAATTCGCCGCCTGAAGTAAAAATGGCGGAAATGCCGCTAACGCCAACCATGCTGGCAGCTCCTGAATACAGATTGCTGTCCGGAGTAGAGACACTGCCGAAAACAGTGTTGTTTCCAGGATAAAACATATCGTCCGCATCGCCACTACTCATGCCGGTATCGAGATTCTGCACTCCTGCCGCTTCTTCGAGATCGACAAGTTTGCGATTCTCGTTATCATTGTCTGCCCGGGTTTCGTCGATATGCCATATCAGCATACCCTCGCCCGGCAACGCCTGTTCGAAATACATGCCCCGCTTTCGGCCTTCGATCAGGAAGTACTCGCCCGTGCCTTCCATTTCCGGGCCATTGGGATTGTCGAGGAGCCGGAATATCTCATTGTATATCTGCATGTTTTTGTTGACAGCCGTGGCCGTGATCTGCTGTACGCCGGCACCCGGCACCCAGCCCTCGATACTCTTGCACCATGCGTCGAGATGGACAGGCCTGTCGCCACCCGCAAGCACTGCCCCCCATGATCCGCTCGCCATCAGGCTCCAGCCGCCTACTCCATTTGAGGAAAGATCGGTATCATAAAGGTCGGGAAGCCCGAGATCATGCCCCATTTCATGAGCTATGATGCCGACAGTGGCAATAATCGCCGGGTTGGGCTCGTAGCTGTGAAGTTCGCCGACCTGCATATACCCGCCGTCATGGCCGCAACTCGTGACAGTCTTGCCATCCGGAGATGGAGGCGGATCACTCGCGAAAAGACACCATTGATGCGCCCACACGCTCGGCGGGCCTCCTCCGTTCAGCGCTCTCTCATATCCCGCGACGACGACTATTACGTGCATTTCATTTCGGGAGATATAACCGTTGCCATCTGTATCGTACGTTGCGAAATTCACATAAGCGTCCGCCGCATTGATCGCATCGCGGGTAATTATCCTGTTTGCCTCGCCAGTGTTGTCCGCAGTATTGGGATGCACCCTGGGCAAAGTGACCGACACTATGCCATTGTTCGCCGTTCCGGATGATTCGTTGACCGGCAGAAGACCGAGTTGATTGAAGGAATTTTCCATGTAATAGTTGTATAGGGTGCTCCCGGTAGTACCGAAAATCCTGTCGTTCCACTCCGCTTCGGTCGAGGTGATGGGCGTATCCGAAAATCCCGTCAAAATGACCAGGACCCGCTGGACGCCAACATTGTTGAAGGCTGCACGCGACGGCACTCCCGAATCTCTCATGACCATCGTCCTGCCCGCCGATCTGCCGGCAGCCCTCTTAAGGTCACGGAGTGTAACCATCCGAATATTATCAGGCACGTCGCGCCCGACTACCCTGCCGCTCGGCCGCAAGGCGCCGGCCATATCTGTTTCAGCATATTCCCACGCGCCAGTCGCTGGATTCTGCTTTACCGGATAGCCATCTTCCGCCACTGTGAGATTGACATATTCGTCACCGGTCGTCGTCGCGCGGAACTGCGTGCCATCCGGCTGCACAACGACATAACTGTCCCTGTGTGCCGGCGCTCCATGCACAATCACCGCCAGACTTATGGCAAACATGACCACAAATATTGAAAACCGATTCAGTAATCGCACTGGTCACTCCGAATAATATTCTTACCATTATTTTGAATCAAATATGCACGAGTGTATACCCCCGCGCGTGAAGCAAATATCACATCCGCTCAAATCTTCACGCGCGTTTTCTGCCGGACAATGAGTATGGGAAGTGCAAACTACCCCGCGTGCCCGCTACAACCGCATGTGGTGACAATCGCGTTAACCTTCCGCATGATCACATCTTCATGTCCCGGGACACTGAGCACATCACATTCGCTGCCAACGATGAACGGATGGCCCGTAGCATTCATGCGCTCGATCAGTTCCGTTGTCATCGCGCACACCTGTTCTTCGGTAATTTCGTTATCAGAGTAAAACTTCTTAGTCGGCAGATTGCCAAACAGCACGATGTCATCCGGCACCACCTCCGCCGCTTCCCACAGGTTAACGGGACTGCCGAGGCTGAGTATGACGGGACGGAGCGTAGCGAGTTCGCGAATGTAATCAGGGATCAGCGCCCCACAGTCATGCAGCAGCAGATCGATGCCAAGTCCGTCGATCACGGCCTTCACTCGCCGGTTGGGCGTCATGACGCAGCGGTCGAACACCTTACTGCCCTTCGCCACCTGGCGGGGTGAAATGTAAACGGTATTGGCGGCGGGTTCGCACATGAATATGAGCTTCGCACCCGCAGCGGCCTGCATGCGTATCGAGGCCATGACAGTGCTGACTGCCATTTCCATGACTGATTCGAGCAGAGCCACCGATTCGTCATCTGTTGCCGAAAGTCCAGTGCCGGCAAGGTATACGGCCGTGATTGGATCGGCAATCAGCTTTGTGACGAGGGAAAAAGGCCCGATGCACATGCCCACGGGGATCAGGTCAGGATGGTTGCGCGCTATATATGCTATCGCCCCGGCATTGGCCTTCAGCCGAGCATTGGCAGGTGTATCAAGTCCCTCGAAGAGCTTTTGAGCCACATCGCCGTCTGGTGCCGAAGTGAAATGGTATGAGTCGACATCACCGGGCGGCACCCCGAGTATTTCGAGCATCGTCGATTTTTCGACCGACAGGTCCATTAGCGGAATGGCGAGCGGCGTCCCGAAACAACCGGCGGCTTCGGCCATGACTGCCCCGAGGCGTTCGCCATCACGCAGCACCGCTTCCGGATCAGGCTTTTGCTGTAGTATGAGATCGGTACCCACAGGCATGCAGTGACCTTTTGCCGCGAGTCCGAGATAGTATTCCCGTGCCATAAATCCTCCGGATACTTGTATGATCTATCGGTACCAGTGTCCCATTTATCGACAGCGACAATGTTCTGTTTCTCATCGATATACGACATTATGGGGTTCATGGTGACTCCTGCTGGTTGGTTCTTCATTTCCAGAAATGCTTATAGGCAAATATGAAATTTGATGGATGAGTTGTCAAAAAACCATGATTTGAACATCTGTCAGATTATACCATGTTGACGGAAAGATGGTTTTATTTGATGAAAATGCTTACCGGCAGCTATCATTTCGGGTGATACAAAAAACTGTGTCAGCCCGGGCCGGCAGGACAGCATACACACCGCCCCCCTGCCAGCCCCACTCACAACAATTCAGAGCAGATGCCCCATTTTTTCTTTTTTTGTGTTGAGATAACGGACGTTTTCATCATTGGGCGAAATCTTGAGCGCCACACGTTCGCGGATGTGAATACCATGCCCTTCGAGCCCAACGATCTTGCGCGGGTTGTTGGTGATAAGGGCAATGTTGCGGATGCCGAGTTCGCAGAGGATTTTAGCCCCGGTGCCATAGTCGCGCAGATCGGGGGGAAATCCGAGCTTGATGTTGGCTTCGACCGTATCACACCCGCAGTCCTGAAGTGCGTATGCCTTGATCTTGTTGGCAAGCCCGATACCACGCCCCTCCTGCCGCATGTAGAGTACGACACCGCGGCCCTTTTTAGCAACAAGCTTCATCGCTGTGTGAAGCTGCTCTCCACAGTCGCAGCGAAGCGAATGAAACACGTCACCGGTAAGGCATTCGGAATGGACGCGCACAAGCACTGTTTCCTCTGGTAAAAAATCACCACCCATCACGAGCGCGACATGATGGACATTTTCGAGGTAAATATTTTCAAAAGCGTGCACGGTAAACTCGCCATACTCGGTCGGAAGCTTCGCCGACGATACACGCCTGACAAGTTTTTCCGTGCGCGAACGATACTCGATAATATCCTTGATCTGGACGATTTTCAGGTTGTGCTTTTCGGCGAAAATCTCGAGTTGCGGCAGGCGTGCCATCGTGCCGTCATCATTCATGATTTCACAGCAGGCGCCGCCGGGGCGAAGACCGGCCATACGCGCGAGATCGACAGTCGCCTCGGTGTGGCCAGCACGCGTAAGCACGCCTCCATGTCGCGAGATGAGAGGGAATATATGGCCGGGCCGGGCAAAATCTTCGGGCTTTGATGCTGGATCGACGAGAGCATTGAGCGTCGCTGCCCGATCCTGTGCAGATATTCCGGTCGTCGTGCCTGTCTTGACATCGACACTGATGGTAAATGCGGTGCCCTGATACTCTGTGTTCTGATTGACCATAGGATCGAGGTCGAGTTCACGGCATATTTCAAGTGACAGCGGAGCACAGATCAGCCCGCGCGCATGAGTCACCATAAAATTAACATGTTCAGGCGTACATTTTTCGCCAGCGATGATCACATCGCCTTCATTTTCGCGATCATCATCGTCGACAACTACCACAAAATTGCCCTTTCTGATTTCTTCGATTGCTTCCTCTACCGATGCGAAACGTGCCATATATGTCATTTCCTTTCATTGCCTGCCCTGGCGCGGCTATGAGCGGCACCATAGATATTATATGATCTTTTTTTCACATTTAAATTGCATAATGGAATTCATCTTATATTTTTCAAGGATGACAGGATATAATAAATACATCTGTCGATGCGAGGTGTGGAAATGAAATGTGAGCGATGCGGAGCCGAAGTTCCGGAACAAACCAGGTTTTGCCCAAAGTGCGGAGGATCGATGTCAGGCATTGCGGCCACCATACAGAGCGGACCGGCTCCGGCGCAGCCCCAATCATCATACAGACCTGCAGGAGTCTCACCCGCAGGCAAGGCATCTGTCTTTGCCCTCGACAAGTATTTCCTCAGTCAGCGCATAGCGCTTCGCACCCGCTACGACATCTGTGACGAACGGGGCGCGTCCCTTCTGAGCGTCAGGCGAAAGATACTCGCGCTCAAGCGCCACATATACATTTCCGATGCGACAGGCGACATACTGACCGTGTTTCAGGACAACTTTTTCATGATCCTTTATGCGAGATTCACCCTTGCCGACAACAGCGGCAACGTCATTGCCCGCTTCCGCCGGCACAACATCCGTAGCGCTTTTCGCGCCTACTGGGAAGTCTTCAACCCAGACGGATCGCTGCACATGATCGCTCGCGAAGACTCTCTCGGATTAGCATTCCTGCGCCGCCTGGTCCCCTTTTTCGGATTCATCAAGACCGACTACGATTTTTACGTGGACGGCGCCGTCACCGCAGAATTCCAAAGAAAAAGACTGACATTTGTAGACCGATATTTTCTTGACCTCACAAAAGACACAGGCAACCGCATCGACCGACGCATCGCCATTGCGACGGCGATCCTGCTCGACACTGCGGAGGAGCAGCTCAGTGAGCGAAACTAAAATCAAATTCTGCGGCGTGACCCGCGAAGAAGACGTCACTCTCATCAGCAATTCCGGCGCCCACTACATCGGGCTCCTCATCGACATGCCATCCGTCCGCACGCTTGACGAAACCCGTGCCGCCACCTTTGCCACGATCGCAACGATTCCGGTAGTACTCCTGTTCTTCGATCACGACATCGACCACATCGTTCACTGCGTCGAGCGAATAGCTCCGGCCGCAGTGCAGCTTCAGGGACATGAGTCCCCGGAAGATGTATCCCATCTGCGCACCAGAATCAAATGCGAAATATGGAAAGGGATACATCTGCCCGCTGCCGGATCAGGCGAAGTGCCATACACGGCCATCAACCGCCGGATGTACTGCTTTCACGAAATGGGCGCCGATAAACTCCTGCTCGACACCTACGTCAAAACCAGCCTCGGATTGAGCATGGGCGGCACTGGCATGACATACGACTGGGATTTCGCGGCTACTGTCGCGGCTACCGCCCCCTGCCCCGTTTTCATGGCAGGCGGACTCTCTCCTGAAAACGTCGCTGAGGCCATCGGAAAACTCCACCCTTTCGGCGTCGACCTCGCCAGTGGCATCGAATCGTCGAAGGGAATCAAAGACCCGGCAAAAGTTGCCGCTTTCGTAAAGGCCGTGCGTGACGCATGACAGATGTCCTGCGAGGATGCCATACCCCGGCTTGAGAGAACCCGGGGTATACCTGCATCCACGGAAGCCACTGCGGCTGATGGCGCGATCGCCTCACGCTCCGCTATGTTGCGAGCTGCCATCTGACAGCATTACTGGATAATCGGAGGATTGTGATGAATTACTTTGAAACCATTCATAAAAGATATAGTGTCAGAGCCTACAAAGATAAACCCGTCGAACAGGACAAACTCGATAAAGTCATCGAATCCGCCATCGTGGCGCCAACAGCGGTCAACAAACAGGGATTCCGCGTGTTTCTGATCGAAACTGCCGGGCGCAGGGAAGAACTCGCCAGAATATATCGGAAAGAATGGTTTTCGCAGGCTCCCCTCCTGCTACTTGTATGCGCGGAGCCTGACAAATGCTGGACAAGACGCGACGGAAAGTATTACGGCGATGTCGATGCCGCTATCGTGATGGATCATATCATACTCGCTGCCACAGCGCTCGGGCTCGGCACGTGCTGGGTCGCGGCATTCGACGCCCAGGCGGCGCGCGATGTGCTGCGGCTTGACGATGGCCTCGAACCCATTGCATTCACTCCGCTCGGATACGCAGCCGATGAACCTCCGGCGCGGCGTAGAAAATCCCGCGAAGAACTGGTTGAATATGTCCATTGCGCCAAAACGCCGGACTGATTGCATGCAATGAGGTGTCAATGTCGCCTGGAAACACAAAAAAAACGGCAGTCCTGATCGTCACCTATAATCACAGGCATCTGATCGCAAACCTCCTGGAAAGAATCCCGGATACGATATGGAATACAGCGGCAGAAGTGCTTGTGCTGGATGACGCGAGCACCGATGACACGTGCGCTATGGCAGAGGCGTTCGCCGAAAAGCACGGGATACGCAATATGCAGATAATTAAAAATGAAAAAAATCACGGATATGGCGGCAATCAGAAAAAAGGCTATCGGTACTGCATGGAAAAAGGCTATGACATAGTTGTGCTACTGCATGGCGACGGTCAATACGCGCCCGAGGCCATGCCAGGTCTGATCGAGCCGGTGGCAAAAGGCAAGGCGGATGCCGTGTTGGGTTCCAGAATGCTAATCCCCGGAGGCGCGATCAGGGGGGGGATGCCCCTATACAAATTCGCGGCTAACAAATTACTCACCCTGATAGAAAACACCGTACTTGGCACATCTCTTTCAGAGTTTCACTGCGGATACCGCGTATATGATCTCAACAGGCTCAAAATGATCCCGTTCATGTCGAACACGAACGGATTTCACTTCGACTCCGAAGTGATTTTCCAGTTGCGGCTCGCGGGATGCAGGATCATGGAACACCCTATCGAAACTCATTATGGCAGCGAAAAATGCCATGTAAACGGCCCGCAGTATGGTCTGAACATTCTGTGGCTGTCCCTCAGATATGCCCTGTGGAAAATGAGAGTCATCCGGGACAGGCGTTTCGACGGCTGCGCGAAAGATAGCTGTTCAGATGCGGGCGAGATTCGATGACAACCGCCGCCTACAGCGTTTGGCAAATGCCATTATTTCAGACAATCTCGGCACCGTGACACATGCCTGACACAGATCACAATACGGCGACCACTTCGATTTCCACCGGTACATCCTTGGGCAGCCGCGCGACCTGCACGGTCGACCTCGCTGGATAATCTGCCGTGAAGTATTCGGAATAAACAGAATTCATCTCGGCGAAATCCGCCATGTCAGCGAGAAACACTGTCGTTTTTACAACTGCGTCGAAAGTCAGTCCCTGCGATGAGAGTACGCCCTTGACGTTGTCAAGCACCCTTCTCGTCGCCTCTGCAATACTCCCGGCAACTACTTCGCCCGTTGAGGGATCAAGCGGTATCTGCCCCGAACAGAACAAAAAACCGTTGGCTGCAACTGCCTGAGAATACGGACCGATGGCTGCCGGAGCGGCACCGGTCGCTATGATTCTTTTTTCTACCATTGCGATCTCCATTTTGAATCATCATTTTTCTTCAGCGACTTCACTCCTGATTTCCTCAAGAGTAGTCTTGATATCTTTGAGTAGCGCGTTATCGGCATTCATTTTTGCGATTGCGGATTCGAGAGCCTCGACTTTTTTTTCGAGTGATTCGATGCTTTCAATTACCGCGACATATCTGTCTTCGGCTGATTTTGGGAGTGCTTTTTTCGCTTTAGCCACCGATTTGGCCTGCGGTTTGGCGGCAGGATTCGAAACCGGGGCGGAAATCACGGCCGCCGGTTTCGCGACGCTCTGAGCCGGAGTAGCCTGCCTCCTGGCCTGATTCATAAAAGGCAGCATATCCTGCGCAATCCTGCTCGCGATGTTCTTTTCAGTCAACCCTGTCATCTCGGCCGGCACGCATATCTCGACCTGTACGACACATTGCGCCGTGTCTCCATTGTGAAACGTGGTATACAGTATCTTGCCGAATGTCCCCGCTACGGATTTCCCATTTTTGCCCGGAAGCGCTCCCTGCCCCTTCATCTCAATGACTGAAATGCCTTTGCCAATGTTGCTTTCCATGCCGCTCGCTATGATTTTAAAGGCACTGTTTTTTCCTTCGATCTGGCCTTTTGTCATGGCGTGTAGCTCTTCGAGCGATTCGTACGCTACGCCTGAGGGCCCGGCAGTAAGCAACAGATATGAATTGGCACTCGTCCACAATGCCTCGGTCACTCCCGGACGCACAGCATGATTCTTGAAATATGCGCCCACATCGGTGCCCTCATATCCATTTAGGAAAAGCGGCATGTCGATAGCACTCGTCACACCTGCCGCAACGCGGGCACAGTCATCGACTGCCGCCGCTGGGACAGCACACAAAAACAGCACCGCAACCATCACCGGGATAATTCGCTTGATCATGTCAGTGTCCTCTTCTTTGACTTCACATTATATCTGTGATAACCTGATTTCGACAACATAAAACCGTGTTTAGGGCAATCACTCATCAGCCGCGCATCCGGTCAGGAGCACCATGATTATCCGCAGATACACTTTCCGAAGCCTCTTCCACCCGTGGTCGCGCGGAGTGGCCATGATCCTGTTCTTTTTTTTCGTGACCGTCACATCCGTTACTTCAGTCACAACCATGTCCATCATCAACTCCGGCCTCAAGACAGAAAAACAAATGCTCGGCGCGGATATCCTCGTAGTCCCCTCGGGCACATCTATCGACATCAACGAAGCCCTGATTTCGCCAAAGCCGACTCGCCGCCGTCTACCTCCGGAATCCATGCGGATACTCGGCTATATCCACGAAATAGACCGCGCCACGCCCCAACTTTATCTGAAAACGCTCAAAATGGGCTGCTGCACCCTCAAACTCTATCCGATCGTCGGATACGATCCCTCGAGCGATTTCCTCCTTTCATCTTTTCTCGGCAATATACCACGGGACCTCAAACCATCACAAACCATCACCGGCTGCCGGGTCGCGTCCGAAGTCCCGGGAAAAATGCTCATCTATGGGCACCCATTCATAATCTCGAAATCGCTGCCCTGCACGGGCATGGGCGTAGACTCCACAATTTTTCTCCCCATCGACACCGTCCGGCGCATCGGCACCGGCAAAGTCGATACTTCATCAGGCTGGTCCGCGATACTCGTCAGACTCACTGACCGGCGGCACATCAAAAGCGTCCGCGAAACCATCGAATATTCCATAGACGGCTCAGTCACATACGCCGTGCCACAGCTCGTCAAAAATGTTTCTGACCGCATACGCTTCGTCGAACGTGTCACTGGCGCATTCATTTTTTCACTCGCCGTCATGTCGATCCTGTTTTCCGTCCTGCTCGCCACTATTTCCGCCAACGCTCACCGGCGCCATCTCGCACTCATCAGATCATTCGGCGCCACTCCCTCAGACATCGCGAGAGTACTTGCCCTCGAAATCACTTTCGCCATTGCCATGTCAGTCATTCCAGGCATGGCGGCAGCGCTTGCAGCTATCCGGCAAGTCCGCGAAATTCTTCTCTCCTCCTACTCTCTATACACCACTCCCCCCGGCCCGGCACTCATCGCCACGGCCTGCGCCGCCACCTTCGCCCTCATTGTCGCAAGCGCTATTGCCGCATACCTGCCAATAGCCGTTTCGGCCATACGCAACCAGCCATCAGTATCATTAAAGGGAGACAACTGATATGAGGTATCCGAAAATCCTGTTCGCGGCCCTCGCCATCATCATGGCCGCCACCGTTTTCCACGCCGCAGGCGCGGCGGCAAAGAGCAAACCCCGATGCGTTTTCTGCCCCATGACGGTGACACTGCCCGGCGACCCCCAGGCCGGCAAGATCATTTACAAAAACGGAACCGAAGAGTATTACTGCAGCATGGCGCACGCAATCAAGGGATGGCATCTTGCCGCAGGGCCATCGGGTGACACTGCCAACCCGCCAGACAAATTGATCGTCGGAGACTACAAATCGAACAAGCTGATCAATGCGTCCAAAGCTGCCTTTGTCGCCGGAAGCGATGTGAAGCCGTGCATGAAAAGCCTCAAGGAAAGCATCATAGCTTTTTCATCGGCAAAAGCGGCCAGGCACTTCATCAAAAAACATGGCGGACGGATTGTATCATTCGAGGAACTTCTGAAAATGTTCCCGCTGTGATTGTGCCGTTACCCCGGAATATCCGGTGAGCCAAGCCGGCTGACGGCTTCTGGCGCGGTGAGTTGATCGAACTCCCCCGATGTAACCATGCCTGACTCGATAGCCGCATCCCGGATCGAAAGCCCGTCCTTACGCGCCCTGATGACAATTTCGCATGCCGCGTCATACCCTATGTGCGGGATCAACGCGGTTGCGGCCGCTGTCGAATTCTCCACATGAGCCCGGCACTTTGCCTCATCTGCTTCGATACCCTCGACGCAGAAACGCCTCATCATGTCACAAGCGGCAACAAGCATGTCGCAACTGCCAAGCAGACAATCCGCAATGACCGGCAAAAAGGCATTAAGCTCCAGACTCCCCATAGCCGAAGCCATCGCTATCGTCTGATCATTTGCCATCACTGACAGACAGACCTGAGTCGCGGCCTCAGGGATGACAGGATTGATCTTGCCCGGCATGATCGAAGAGCCGGCCTGCCGTTTGGGCAGCATGATCTCACCGATGCCCGCTTCGGGGCCTGACGACAATAGACGGAGATCGGAACTAACCTTCAAGAGCGTCGCGGCGAGTGCTTTGAGTATGCCCGAAACCTCGACGAATACGTCGGTGTTTTGAGTGGCATCCACAAGATTTTCCGCGCGTGCGAGACCGATGCCGGTAAGTTCGCGAAGAGTATCGACAACTTTGAAAATATACTTGCGCGGCGCGGCAAGCCCCGTACCGATCGCAGTGCCGCCGAGATTGACGACCCGGAGACGCTCCTCGCATTTGTATATCCGCCAGCGGTCTCTGGCAAAAGCGTCCGCATAAGCGCCCATCTCACGGCCAAGCGTGACAAGCACGGCATCCTGATATTGAGTACGGCCAACCTTGACGACATGGGCGAACTTCTTTTCGAGCATCTGGAACGCCTCGGTAATCCCGACAACCTTTTCTTCGAGATGACGGATGCTTCTGATGGCTGCCACCTTGAGAGCAGTCGGATATGTGTCGTTTGTGGACTGATAGATGTTGATATCGTCCATCGGAGAAACGACCGTATATTCTCCTGGACCATGACCGAGCAGTATAAGCGCGCGATTGGCGATAACTTCGTTGATATTCATGTTGGTACTTGTGCCCGCGCCCCCCTGAAGCGCGTCGACGACGATGTGTTGCGACAGGGTGCCATCCGCCATTTCACGGCAGGAGCGTTCGATAGCGTCAGCTTTCGCGATCGCGCCGCTCCACGCTCCGGCTGCCCTCGCAGTCGTTATGCAGGCGAGTTTGACTATGCCATACGAGCGGATAAGCCCGGGATTGACACGTCTTGCGGTGATCGGGAAATTTTCGATCGCCCGCGCCGTGTGTATGCCATACAGCACATCGGCTGGCAGAGACAATTCGCCGATGATGTCATGTTCCATTCGCATGGTTTCAGCCATTATTGGGCATTCCTTTCCGTCGGCGGACACCGGCATGACGCAACCTTATCAGTATCGCGTCGAAAAGCCCCGATATGAGTATCCTGATATTCAGCTTGGATTCGCCGGCACGGCGCTCTGTAAATACAAATGGTATTTCCGTGACAGAAAACCCAAGCCGGGCAAGGATGAAAAGCACTTCCTGGACGATCGAAGGGCCCCCGGCCTTTACCGAATCCCAATCGATGGCGGCGAGCGCGGAAGCGCGAAACCCGCGAAACCCCGTAGTGCAGTCCCTTACGGTGAGTCCGAGGATCAAGCGAAGATATAGATTGGCAAGAGTGGTGATGGTGCGGCGGGACGAGCCGCGTCCCTCCTCCCCGCCACCGGGGATAAGGCGCGAACATATAACGACATCGCTGCTTTCAAGATGTGAAATGACAGAGGGGATATACTTCGGATCATGCGACCAGTCGGCATCCATTTCGATCACTGCCGCATAGCCATTTTCCACTCCATGTCGAAATCCGGCAACGCCGGCAAGTCCGCGGCCGCGCCTGGCAGTGCGTTCGAGCAGATGGACGCGTGGTGTCGCCTCATACACGTTTCGGACAACCGTCGCAGTCCCATCCGGTGACATGTCATCGACAACGAGGACATCGATTCTATCATCACGTTTGAGTATGTCGGCCACGAGCGCCACGATGTTTTCGCGTTCGTTATAGGTAGGCAGCACGACAAGGATTCTGAGTTCGTTACTCATAATGTAGCGGGTATACCGGCCCGTTCTCCCGATCAGATGACATGGCCGGCGCGCATCAGACGCGCGGCGCGTGTGGCCGAAAGCTCAATAAATTCCGGTCCTCTCGACATCGCTTCGTCGAGAGTAGCGGGCCGGTCCACAATCGGGACGATAGCGGCAAATCCGGCTTTGATCAACGCGTCTTCGTCCTGTATGCCGCCTGCAAATACTACAACCGGCTTCCCGTATTTCCTGGCGAGTCCGAGCACGCCGAATGGCGCTTTGCCTTTCACCGACTGACAGTCGATCCGCCCTTCGCCGGTAATGACGAGAGAAGCCTTTGCGATGCGTTTTTCGAGCCCGGAAAGTTCCGCCATGATCTCGAAGCCAGGGCGGAGTTTTGCCCCGGCGAACGTCATGAGGCCATAGCCCGTGCCGCCTGCCGCTCCAGCGCCGGGCTTTTTGGAAAAATCCTTTCGCAAGTCACGCGAAACGATTTCCGCGAGTCGAGCGAGTCCGGCTTCGAGTTGGGTAACCTGTTGTGGCGATGCACCCTTCTGAGGCGAATAGACAGCGGCCGCGCCCTGGTCTCCGAGCAGCGGGTTGGTGACATCCGAAGCGACAAGAAACGAAGTGCCGGCGAGCAGCGGATTCACCTTTGACGCATCGATACGCGATATTCTGGCAAGCTGGCCGCCACATGGCCGGACAGGCTGCCCTTTTGCGTCGAGAAACACATAGCCAAGTGCTGCGGCAATGCCCGTGCCGCCGTCATTTGTAGCACTGCCGCCGATACCGACCATCACTTTCCGGACACCGCGCGCGAGTGCGTCGGCAATGAGCAGCCCGGTGCCGTATGTAGTAGCCTTCATGGGATTTCGTTCAGAAGCCTTCAGCAGCACAAGACCGGACGAGTTGGCCATTTCGATCACTGCTGTCGCGCCGCCGTCGACAAGCAGATAGGATGCTTGCGTTTCGCGCGAAAGCGGTCCGGGGATTTCCATGGTAACAGTCTCTGACGGCACCGATGCCGCCACGGCATCGAGCGTGCCATCGCCTCCGTCCGCTATGGGCGATATGTCAAATGACGCACGCGGATACACCTTCCTGAAGCCACGGGCTATGGCCTCGGCCGCGACTGTCGAATTCATGCTACCCTTGAAGGGATTGCTCGCAATGAGAATTTTCATGCGGACTCCTTGCTGAAAAGTGAACCCCAGCAGCTATTTATGCTTCATGTTGTCACGAAGTACAAATTGTATCGTGTTGTAAGCTATTACAAGATCAAGCAGCGGATTGTAATTATAGACATACAAAAGGTCATATTTCAATTTGATGGTGGGATCGGACTCGTACCATCCGTTGACCTGGGCAAGCCCGGTAAGCCCCGGAAGCACTGTCGTCCTCTCGGAATACCCTGGGTAGAGCTTTTCGAACTGCTCGACGAAAACACGGCGTTCGGGCCGCGGCCCGACAAAGCTCATTTCGCCCCTGATAATGTTGAAAACCTGCGGCATCTCGTCGATTTTGAACTTCCTCATCAAACGGCCAAGAGGAGTGACGCGCGGGTCTTTGTCACCGGAAGACAAGACCGGGCCCGTCAACTCTTCTGCATTTACGACCATTGTGCGAAACTTGATTATCCGGAATTCTCTGCCATTACGGCCAACCCTGTCCTGAGTGTAGAAAACAGGCCCCGGCATGAGTATCTTGATCAGTAGCGACATGATCGCAAAAAATGGGAGCAGAAAAACGAGACTGACAAGCGCCAGGGTGACATCGGTGATACGTTTTAGGAGAAAGAGGCGCGTGCCGGGAGTTTTTCGCGAAAGCGCGATCAGCGGGACATCGCCAAGTACAAAACTATGCCGCGCGCCTGATATGATCGTCGAAATTTTCGGCACTGTCAGAACAACAAGTTTCTTGTAGGATAAAAACAGATCGAATGCGATTTCCTGAATGCCGGGCACCGAATCCGTTATGATCAGCCAGTCGGCAGAACCCGCCGAGAGTGCGTCGCGCAGTTCGGATTCCATCCCGATCTCGAACGAGCCGGCATGCCTGTACCGTGAAGAGCCGCGCTCTATGATTCTTTCGAGGTGAACGATCCTGTCATGATCGCCGTACAGGATGATACGGCGTTTCGGAAGACTTCTCAGGAAAAACTCGTGCGCGGTGATGCGCCACATACTGAATATTATCAGAAGAACGACAAATGAGAGCGCTATGACTGTGCGTGGAAAAGCGAATTGCCGGTTGAGAAATGTCAGTGCCATCATCGAGACCGTGCCGAGTGCGATGACGGTGAATATTTTGAAAAACACGCTCAGCGAATCATCAGTCTCCTCGAAATCATACATCCCCTGCATATAGAGAAGGACTATGTAGACTCCCGTAATGAGAAGGTAATTGTTGGCGAACGCAATCATGTTTTCTCTTGGGACATTGCCGAGAAAACGTATGGAAAACATGGCAAGTATCGTGATGTTGAGAATCACTATATCGCAAATGAGTACAAAGAGTGGTTTTTTCAGCATAGATATTCCGAATGCGATCTCCGTGTATGGCGGCCAGACCTGTTTCAAATGTCACGATCGTCAGACAATGCGAGTCCTGAATTCGTTCAGGATATAGACGGGGCAGTGCCGGAATTGATTTCACCCTGGCAGTCACAATACCAGTCCCTGCGATGGGGTGAAAAATAACCGTTCGATATATTCTATAGCATAATCCTGTCAAAAAACATCCCGAAATATCTTGGCGCGGTATCGAGACGCATTTCCCGTGATACCGTGCATCCTCACATGGCGCAGGCTCTTCCGGTTATGATTTGGAATCTCAGGATGATCGAGCCCTGATTTTGTTGCAGAATCCTGGCCGGATGCTTAACGAAAAAACCCGCTTTTCAGCGGGTTTTGTAATGTATGACAGATAGGCTCCCCGAGTCATTCGCCTCCGAGAGTGATCTTTTCGGACGGTTTGGGGACAACGGTAGTCGTTACACCGTTTTCACCGACGGTTGTTGTCGCCATGTTGGCGCTGCCGCGCATGACGCTGCATGCCTCACTGCTGAGGAGCCAGACTTCGACCCGCCGGTTTTTCGCGCGCCCCTCGGCGGTAGCGTTGCTTTCCACCGGGATCGTGTCAGCGTATCCCGCTATGGTTACACGCGAAGGAGCTATGGAATACTTGTCAACGAGGAACCTCGACACCGTGCCCGCGCGCCCCGAAGACAATTCCCAGTTCGACGGATACAGCATGGTGCTGATGGGCTGGCTGTCCGTGTGGCCCTTGACTACGATGCAGTTGTTTGTGCCTTTGATGAAGTTGCTGTAGACATCACTGAGTATTTTTTTAGCGTCATCTTTCAGGACCGCACTTCCCGACTCGAAGATCATGCCGGAGGACATGGTGATCTTTTTACCCATGGCGGTTTCTTCCACTTTGAATTCCGGGCCTTTGTCGCCCTGTTTGCCGGCGGCGGACTTGCCGTCCTTGCCGGTTTCAGGTTTTTGCGGCTTAAAATTGGGAAGGACACCGGTGTTGTTGGGAAGGTTGCCGGCGCCCTGCATGAGTCCGGGTTGTCCGTGGCCGAAAACCTTGGAAGCCTGATTGGCGATGATATTGTACTTGGCCGTATCGGTTTTGCTTGCGGCGGCAAGGATGATGAAGAGCCCGAGCAGGAGCGTGACCATGTCGAGATACGTGAGCATCCAACGTCCGCTCCCGGCACCGTCGTGAGCGCCGCCCCCGCCGCCGTGATCATCGCCGCCGTGTCCACCTTTATGTTTAGCCATTGGTCATCTGTCTCCAGACTGTGATTCGGGTATTATTTCTGCGGTTCGGCTGCCTGTGCGGCATTAGCGACATCAACCGGGAGGAAGCTGAGAAGTCTGTCTTTTATGATGCGGGGATTGTTGCCGGCCTGTATGGATGTTATGCCTTCGATGATGATCTGGCCCAGGACGAGTTCGTCGCGCCATCGAGCCTTGACTTTATTGCCGACTGGGAGGAACAGTACATTTGCGAGGCCGATCCCCCAGAACGTCGCGATGAACGCGACGCCGAGCGCTGATACCGTGGCATCCTGACCGGCGGTGGCCATGCGCCCGAGAGCTCCGACGAGTCCCATGACCGTCCCGATAATCCCCATCGTGGGCGCGAAGCCGCCGAGTGTTTCGAAAATGGTCGCGTCTGCCGTCGATTCGTTTTTCTTCTGCTGGAGATTTGTCTGAAGAATTGCTTCGACAAGCTCCGGATCGGTGCCGTCGATGACAAGTTGCAGACCTTTGGCGAGCATGGTGTTTTCGATGCTCGGTATGTCGTTTTCGAGTGAGAGCAAGCCTTCGCGGCGGGCTTTTTCGGCAAGCGATGTGATTACATCGATTATGCTTACGAAGTCATACGTCGCCTGTTTGAATACTGTCGTGAATACGAGCGAAAGACGCTTGACATCGTTCATGCCGACGCTGAGCATCATGGCGCCGAATGTGCCTCCGATGATGACGACGAACGCCGATATGTTTGTAGCGAATGGGAGCAATTCTCTCGGGTCGCCGCCACCTTCGATAAGAATGGCTATTACGACTGAACCGAATCCCAATAGCAGCCCAATAACTGATGACATATCCATAGGACTTATTTACCTCGCTTGCTTATTTGCCGCCGGTGACTTCCCGCAGGATGGAGTGTCCCTACAGTGTCACAATGATGCAAGGATATATACACCCTGAATTCCGGCATAATAATAACATCGTTCAAATTGCATGTCAATAAACCGGGGCTGACACATTTATCACAGACATCGGCCCCGGGCGATTCAGGCTGCGGTGCCTGCCATGTCTTTCATTCTCTTTTCCATCGCCTTGAGGTCTCGTGGCACAAAGAACGCGGATATGATGAAAACCACAATCCCAGCGATCAGGAATGCCGGAAGTGTATTGAGCGCGTATCTGAGCGAATGAGTGTCCGAGAGATATCCGACAACGAGTGGCGAAATTGCGTCGCCGAGGCAGTGTATGAGCAGGATTTCGACACCTATGACTACCGCTCTGAGCCTCGGCTCGACGAGTGAGATGAGTAGTGCGTTGAATGGACCGTTGATCCAGCTCAGGAAAAATATCCCTGCGCAGAGATACATGACCATGAATGTGACGTTGTCCGTCGAGAAAAATCCATAAAGACATGGTATCGAGGCGATCAGGCCGGCACAAATGATGATGTTGTTCGCTATGACGGTCTTCTTGGAAAACTTGTCGGCGATGATGCCGCTGAGTACGACGCCGGCTGCGGCGCATAGCACTACGTAGGGGCCGAACTGTATTGCGGCGTCGGCGGACGGGATGCCCTTGTATCTTTCGACGAACGGGAACAGCCACGTGTTGAGCGCGCCTACGCAGTAGGACGTCAGGATGTTTGCCACGATGAGGAGGAAAACCGATGGTATGGTGAATACGACCCAGAAATTGACTTTTCCTTTTGCGTCGACTGTGCGGGCTTCTTCTTCGGTGAGAAAATCTTCGCTACCGCCCTTGATGGGCTCCTTGAGCATGAATGCGAGAAACGCGAACAAGAGTCCTGGAGGTCCGAGGATGATGAATATCCATTTGAAATTGTCACTTCGCATGTAATGATAAGATGTATCTGAATATATTGACGAAATCGCTTTTATATACTCTTCCTTATCGGAAATCCTTTCGACGACTTTTCTGTCGGCTTCGGTCATTACCCCGACGTAGGTGAGTTTTTTCTCTTTTTTGTCATATACCAGCGCGTCTGCGTATTTTTCGGGTACCTTGAAATGGCGGGGAAGGGCGTTGAGTGTGGCCGAAACCCTTTCGATGCCTCTTCCCTCTCGGGCTGTGACTCTGTCATTGATTGTGCCGATAAAGGCCTGTACGCTGGCCGGAGCCTGCTCCGTGCTGATTTCCTTGCCATTAAGCTGGTAGTTGAGATCGAAGATTTTCGATTTGTAATCTGCTTCTTTTTTCTTGTCATAGCGGCTGACGATGAGTGCGAGGTTCTCTTTCTGCGGGCTGACAAATTCAAATTTCGCGAGTCTGTCCTTTGTCTCAGAAACGCCTTTGTAAGCCCAGCCGTCGATTTCCTTTTCTTCCTTGTCGACAACCACACTCGTGATCTTGGGCATATCGAACCGTTCGGTTTTCTTGAGTATGACACCCGCTACGATATATGCCATGGCGCCACCGACGATCATGGCGGCCATGAAGATGGAAATTGCCGTGTTTCTGAGTTTCTTGGGGAAATAGTCCGCTACGAGAGGCCCGCCGCTCGGTGCGTAGATGCCTTCGCCGCTCCCGACGAACGCCCTTGCGACAAAAAAGCTCGTAAATGTCTTGGCGAATCCTGAAAGCGTCGCGAAAACACTCCACACGAGCGCGCCTACCGCGACGAATCGCGTCCTTCTGCCCTTGTCGGACATCAGCCCCGCCGGCACCGATATTATCGAGTAGACCGCCATGAAGGCGCTCATGATCAGCCCCATGTCCGTATCGGTCACATTGTAATGACGCTTGATCACTTCCATCGCGGGCCCGATCGAAAGCCTGTCGATGTAATTGAACAGATTTATCATAAACATTACAAATAACGCATACCAGGCATAGCTAAGGCTGACCTTTTCTCCAGTTTTCTTTTTTACATCTGCGTCCATGTCGCCTCTCCTCGCATATTTCATTAATATATATATCCAGCGCCTAATTCAGCCCGCCGAGCAGTCCTTCGACACCAAGACTGTCGCCGAAATTCCTGCCGATCCTGGCAAGAGTCAGCCTGCCGCTTCGATCCACGATGAAATCACCGGGCAGTTGCCAGATGTTTCCCTCCATCTTGCCCTGCCGGTGTCCCTTGAATGTTGCTTCGGCACCCCTGAATACGGTAGCCGGGGCAATAAGCCCGCCGATACCGGATGTTCCCACGCCATACATTTCATACAGATGCCCGTCGGGGTCGCCCACTACATGAAAGAGAAACGCCCCGGCACATCCGTTATTTTCGAGTGTCGCCTGGGGACTTTGCACAAAAACCACAATACTGCAATTTTTTTCGGAAAACCTGCCGTAATTTTTTTTCAGTTCGCCGAGTCCGAGCTGACAGATCGGGCATCCCATGTACCGCAGGAAAACCAGCGCCACGCTCCCCTGCCTCGTAAGGTCTTCGAGCACTACCGGCCTGCCGTCACAGTCAACAACGCTAAACCCCGGCGCCTTGTCGCCAGTTTTCAGCTTCATGGACATACCCCCTTTTTGCAACTCGCACAGACGCCTCTGCTCCACAGGTCAGAACGCCAGGCAATAACGCAGCGGCCGAACATAATTAAGACATTAAACTTATTCCGCCCCCCCCTGTCAACATAAATGAAAAAACCATTGCGAAAACCAGTGTCAAAACATGACATGGTGGCATTATTCCATTAGCGAGCATCATCCACAAAAAAAATGGTTGAAAAAAAACGTAAAACAGTTGACACTTTGTAATCCATGCCGATAATATCCATAGACTGACCAGTCGGTCGGCGAAAAGACAGCCAATCCTTCTGGATCGGCGTCATTGCCGGTAACGTTTTTTTCGATACCGGGGAGGTAGAAAATGAAAATCAAAACACTCGTCATCAGCGCAATCATCGGGCTCACCGCCACCTGCGCTGCGGCCGCGGAAAAGGAAATTTCACGCGACGAATCCCTATTCACCCTTCAGCGCGCGATCGACACCGCCGTCACCAACAATCTGTCACTCAAACAGGCCCAGATCGAGAAGGACATCTCAATCAGCAAACATCAGGAAACACGCGCCGCAAAAGGCTTCACGCTCGATGCTTCCGCCAACTACACCGAGGTATTCAACACATCCATCTCCACTTATTCCGTCGAGCCGATCCTCAATCCCGTTTACAACCCCGCACAACCCATCAGCCCCACTAACAACCCCACCCTCTCATCCATCTACGGCAACACGGTACTCGGCGTGACAGACTATACTTCCAT
>CAZQSL010000001.1:0-112797 GCA_964595945.1 uncultured bacterium | reverse complement strand
ATTTGAGCATGATTTCACGTGCCTGAGCGAGCTGACCGGAGCAAAATTCACCCTGTGTTCTGCCCATCTCTGAGTGCGTGCCTTCGCATTTCAACACTGTTATCTCACTTTTTTTCTTCACCTTTTTCTCCCTGTCCTGTTTTCCCTGCCGATTCTGCGCAGTGACTGATATTTTACTACATTTTCATGTATTATACTCAAAGTTAATCGAAACCGGACTTTGACATAGCCATAGCAATGCCGTTACATTGCCATTTTTCAGTTGTTGAATTGGTAAAAGGAAGCGAATATGTTGTAATCACAGAGTTGTAAAGAGCGGTCAGCCGGAGCATCAAATAATCAGGCAAGATGCTCCGGCTGGTGATAGAATATGGATAGTGATTAGCCGGTTCAGAAAGCGCGGCGGGCGATGCGCCGGACTGCTTCCGCGTCGCGGATGTAGTGATTGACCGGGAAGAACGAGAATGACCGGCCACCTGCTTCGCGGTAGCCATGTAGCGCGAAGAGGAGCGCCCAAGCAGTGTCGAGTGATGTGAGACACGGGATGTCGAGTTCGACAGTGGCGCGTCGGATTTTACGACCGTCCTTTTCGACGTCGATGTCGGGAGTGAGAGTATTGAGCAGTATGTCGACTTTGCCGGAGTAGATGGTTTCGAGGATATCCGGGTGTCCCTGTCCGATTTTGTTGACGATGGCTGCTTCGATGCCGTTGCTGTGGAGGAAAGCGGCGGTGCCGACGGTAGCGGAGAAGGTATAGCCAAGTTTTTCGAATCCGCGGACGAGTTCGATGGTTTCCTCCTTGTCCTTGTCGGCGATGGTGATTAGCATGTTTCCCTTTTTGGGGATTTTGACGCCGGCGGCTACGAGCGCCTTGTAGAGTGCGCGGTCGTAGGAATAGTCAATGCCCATGACTTCGCCGGTGGATTTCATTTCCGGCCCGAGGCTGACATCGACATCGAGCATTTTCGCGAATGAGAAAACGGGAGCCTTGACAGCGATGTGGCGTGCCGCCGGCGCGAGGCCGGTAGGCATGCCGAGTTCTTTAAGCGTCTTGCCGAGCATACATTTTGTAGCGACCTTGACCATAGGGATGCCGGTGATTTTCGACAGATAGGGGACGGTGCGGCTGGCGCGGGGGTTGACTTCGATGACGTATACTTTTTTGCCGCGCGCGGCGTACTGGATATTCATGAGTCCCTTGATCTTGAGAGAGCGGGCAATGCGTGCGGAATACTCGACGATTTTTTCGAGCGCTTCGGGGTCGACTGTCTGAGTGGGATAGACGGCCATGCTGTCGCCGGAGTGGACGCCGGCGCGTTCGATGTGTTCCATGATGCCGGGTATGAGGAAATCCCTGCCGTCGCCGATGACGTCGACCTCGACCTCCTGGCCAATGATGTATTCGTCGACGAGGACGGGGTGGTTGGGATTGACCTTGAGGGCTGTGGCGAAGAATTTTTCGAGTTGTTCCTGATTGTAGACAATTTCCATTGCGCGGCCACCAAGCACAAACGAGGGGCGGACGAGAACGGGGTAGCCGATGATTTCGGCGCTTTTTACAGCTTCTTCGAGGCTGTTGACGGCGCGGCCGTTGGGGCGTGGAATCTGGAGTTCGTTGAGAAGTGCGTCAAAGCGCCCGCGGTCTTCGGCGATGTCGATGCTGTCAAAAGATGTGCCGAGGATATCGATGCCGGCCTTGTTGAGCGGGCCGGCGAGGTTGATGGCTGTCTGGCCGCCGAACTGCACGATGATTTCGTTGCAGCCTTCCTCCTTGAGGATGTTGATGACGTCCTCTTTGGTGAGAGGTTCGAAGTAGAGCCGGTCTGAGGTGTCGAAGTCGGTGGAGACGGTTTCTGGGTTGTTATTGATGATGATGGATTCGACGCCTTCTTCGTTGAGTGCGAAGACGGAGTGGACTGAGCAGTAGTCGAATTCGATGCCCTGGCCGATGCGGATGGGGCCTGCGCCAAGGACGGCGATTTTTCGGCGTTCGGTGGGCACGACTTCGGATATGGATTCGTATGTAGAATAATAGTATGGGGTTTCGGCTTCGAATTCGCCGGCGCAGGTGTCGACCATTTTGAATACGGGACCAATTTGTGAGCCAGCACGCATTTTTTCGATCAGTGATATTGAGCAGTGAAGGAGCTTTGCGATGTATTTGTCGCTGAATCCGACTTCCTTGTAAAAGGCAAGTTTTTCGGATGTGAGATTTTCGACGGATTCGAGGCTTTCGATCTCGGATTCGAGGCGTACAAGGCGGCGGATTTTTTCGAGGAACCATTCATCGACGAGAGTGAGATTTTTGACATCTGCGAGGGGCATGTCCTGCCGGAATGCTTCGAAGATGGCGAAGAGGCGTTCGTCGTTGGGAATGGACAGCATATTTTCGAGTTGCATCGAAGAGAGGATGCCGAGGTCCTTGCCTTTTGGCTTCATGTCGGAGCAGCCTATTTCGAGTGAACGGATAGCTTTGAGGAGTGCTGACTCGAATGTACGGCCGATGGACATGACTTCGCCGGTGGCCTTCATCTGGGTGCCGAGCGAGCGGTCTGCCGACTCGAATTTGTCGAAGGGCCAGCGTGGGATTTTCGCGACGATGTAGTCGAGGGCAGGTTCGAACGAGGCATAGGTTTTGCCTGTTACAGGATTGATGATTTCATCGAGAGTGAGGCCGATGGCGATTTTGGATGCGATTTTTGCGATGGGGTAGCCGGTGGCTTTCGATGCGAGGGCCGACGAGCGGCTTACGCGCGGATTGACCTCGATGACATAGTAGTTCATGGTTTTGGAGTCAAGGGCGTACTGTACGTTGCAGCCGCCTTCGATGCCGAGAGCGGAGATGATATCGAGCGACGATGAGCGGAGCATCTGGTACTCTTTGTCGGTGAGCGTCTGGCTGGGAGCGACGACGATGGAGTCGCCGGTGTGTACGCCCATAGCGTCGAAATTTTCCATATTACAAACGATGAAGCAGTTGTCGGCGCTGTCGCGCATGACTTCGTATTCGACTTCTTTCCAGCCGAGGACGCAGCGTTCGAGGAGCACCTGTCCGATCATGCTCATCTTGAGTCCCTTCTGGAGTGTGATGATGAGCTGTTCGCGGTCGTGGGCGATGCCGCCGCCGGTGCCGCCGAGCGTGTAGGCGGGTCGTACGATGACAGGGTATCCGATGGCTTCGGCGAAGTCGAGGCCTTCCTGCATGGAAGTAATGATTTCGCTGTCTGGCACGGGCTGGTCTATGCGGCGCATGAGTTCGCGGAAAAGGTCGCGGTCTTCTGCCATCTTGATCGTTTCGATGGGTGTGCCGAGGAGTTTGACGCCATATTTGTCGAGGACACCGGAGTCGGCGAGTTCGACGGCGAGATTGAGTCCGGTCTGGCCGCCGAGTGTGGGCAGGAGTCCGTCAGGCATTTCGAGTTTGATGATTTCGGTGAGAAATTCGACCGTCAGAGGCTCGATGTAGACAACATCCGCGATGTCGGTGTCAGTCATGATCGTGGCGGGATTGCTGTTGACGAGGACGACTTCGACGCCTTCTTCACGGAGCGATTTGCAGGCCTGTGTGCCTGCGTAGTCGAATTCTGCGGCCTGGCCGATGATGATGGGGCCCGATCCGATGACCATTACTTTTTTGATAGTGTCGCGTTTTGGCATTCCTGTTTTTCCAGTTCTAAAAAGTTCTATGACGCGGATAGATCATCCGCGGAACGGCGAAACGCCGGTGGTTTCAGACATGTTTTTTCCAGTCGTCGATGAGAGTCATAAAATCGTCGAAAAGGTATTTCGAATCCATCGGGCCAGGCGAAGCTTCGGGGTGGAACTGCACGGAAATGAGGGGATAGGTGGGATGCGCGATGCCTTCGACAGTGCTGTCGTTGACATTGACGTGGGAGACGGAGAGGCCGAGATCGCTGATGCCTTCGGCGCTTGCGGCATAGCCGTGATTCTGGCTAGTAACGACGACACGATTTTTTTCGAGATGTTTGACGGGCTGATTGGCGCCTCTGTGCCCGAATTTCATTTTATAAGTGTCGGCGCCAAGCGCGAGGCAAACCATCTGATGCCCGAGACAGATGCCCATGACAGGGATGTTGCCGAGCAGGCGGCGTACGGTTTCGATGGTGTAGGGGGCATCCTTGGGATCTCCGGGACCGTTGCTGATCAGCACCCCATCGGGCTTGCGCGCCATGATGGCGTCGGCCGGCTCGAACGCGGGTACGACCGTGACATCGCAGCCGCGGCGGGCGAGCGATCGTATGATGTTGATCTTCACTCCGCAGTCGACGAGTACGATATGGTATTTCCAGGTGGCCTTCACTTTGTCGCGGTGGTCTTCGGCAGGGAGGGCGATGTGGCTGTATTCGTAGGGAGCCTGTGTGGTGACGCTCATGACAAGGTTCTGGCCTGAAATTTCGGGGGATTTCAGCACCTGCTCGACGAGTTCCTTCGACGACAGTTCGGTGGAAATGCCGCAGCGCATTGCGCCCATCGAGCGGATGTGGCGGGTGATGGCGCGCGTGTCGACTCCGGCAATGCCGGTGATGCCATTGTTGTTGAGGAAATCGGTGAGCGAATAGCGTGAGCGCCAACTGCTGGGACGCGGGCAGAGTTCGCGCACGATGATGCCGCGCACGTGCGGTTTGTAGGATTCCATGTCTACATCGGTCGCGCCGTAGTTGCCGATCAGCGGATATGTGAGCATGACCGTCTGGCCGGCATAAGAGGGATCGGTGTAGATTTCCTGGTAGCCGGTCATGCTGGTGTTGAAGCATATTTCGCCGAATGAAGTGGCGTTGGCGCCGATCGAGATGCCTTCGGCGAGCGTGCCGTCTTCGAGTGCGAGGATGGCTTTTTTAGAAGTTACATCAGGCATTTGTTACAACTCCATCTTTGTTGATGATGCGTCCGCCTGACATGGCGAACATTACCTTGCCGAACAGCGACTCTCCCGCCCAGGGGCAGTTGCGGCTTTTCGATTCGAACTTTGAGGGATCGACCGTCCATTGTGCTTCGGTATCGAACGCTACGATGTCGGCTGGAGCGCCCTCGGCGATGCGGCCCGCGTCGAGTCCGAACGCGGTGGCGGGGCCGGCAGTCCATTTTTCGACAAGTTTCTCTATTGTTATAACACCTTCGCGAACAAGTTTCGTGTTGAGTACGGCAAAACTGGTTTCGAGTCCGATGAGGCCGAATGGCGCATTTGCGTAAGTGTCTTCTTTTTCGTGTACGGCGTGAGGCGCGTGGTCGGAAGCGATGGCGTCGACCGTGCCGTCGAGTATGCCAGCGACAAGCGCGTCGATGTGCGCCTGCGGACGGAGTGGCGGGTTGACTTTTGTGGCCGTGTCGAACGTGGTGACGGCTTCGTCGGTGAGGGCGAGGTGGTGAGGGGTGACATCGCAGGTCACGCGGAGGCCGGCCTTTTTCGCGGCGCGGACGGCGGCGATGGATTCGGCAGTCGAGGCGTGCGTGATATGCAGGCGACCGCCGGTGAGCGATGCAAGGGCGATGTCGCGCTGCACCATGATGTACTCGGCCTCGGCGGGAATCGGCGGCACGCCGAGCATGGTGGATATGTATCCCTCGTGCATGGCGCCCGATCCGACGAGTGAAAGGACTTCGGGATGGCACATTACTGGTAGATCGAAAATTTTGGTGTATTCGAGAATGCGGCGCATCAGGCCGGCATCGGTGACAGGCGCGCCATCGTCAGTGACAGCGACTATGCCTTCGCGGAACATGTCGCCGATTTCGGCGAGTTCCTGGCCTTCGCGGCCTTTGGAAATGCTGCCTGCTATGAGAACAGTGCCGAGTGCGGCGGCGGCGGCCTTTTCCTTTATATAGCGCACGACTGAAGCCGTGTCGATGGCGGGTTTTGTGTTGGGCATGCAGACGACGGTGGTGAAACCGCCTGCCGCGGCCGCGCGGAGTCCCGAAACGACATCTTCCTTGTATTCGTAACCGGGATCGCGGAAGTGGACATGCAGATCGATAAATCCAGGCGCGACGGTGAGCCCCGCGAGGTCGATCACTTCGGCGGATGGTTCGTCGATGGCAGGTGCGATGCGAGTGATGACGCCGTCGGTGACAAGTATGTCGTGCTTGCCGGAAAACATGCCGGACGGGTCGATAATGGCTCCGTTTTTAAGCAACTTCATCATGGCCGGCCTCCCTTGCTCCAAGCAGGTAGAGGATCGCCATGCGGACTACGAGACCGCTGCGTACCTGCTCTTCGATGAACGACGTTGCGCCGTCGGCGACATCGTGAGAGATTTCCACACCCCTGTTCATCGGGCCGGGGTGCATGACCATGATATCTTTTTTGAATTCCGACAGCCGTTTGCCGTTGACGCCGAAATATGTTGCGTATTCGCGAAGTGAGGGGAAGAGGCTTTCCTTCTGGCGTTCGAGCTGGATACGCAGCAGATAGAGCACATCGGTTTTTGCGGCGACTTCATCGAAGCTGTGATAGACCTTGACCCCGAGTCCCTCAGCCTTGAACGGCACCATGGTTGGCGGCGCGACAATGCTGACATTGGCACCGACCTTCTGCAGCGCAAAAATGTTAGAGCGCGCAACGCGGCTGTGGCTGATGTCGCCGACAATGGTGACGTTGAGGCCTTCGAGATGGCCGAAGCGGCGGCGCATCGTGAAGAGATCGAGCAGAGCCTGCGTGGGGTGTTCGCCCGCTCCGTCGCCGCCGTTGATTACCGCGAAATTCCCCTGTTTGGCGATAAATTCCGGCACGCCCACATGCGAGTGGCGCACGACGATCATATCGGCGCCGAGCGACTTGAGCGTCAGTGCCGTGTCCTTGATCGACTCGCCCTTTTTGACGCTGCTGACGTTGACCGCGATATTGACAACATCCGCGCTCAGCATCTTGGCGGCAAGCTCGAATGAAGTGCGTGTGCGTGTGCTGGGTTCGAAAAATAAATTGACAATAATCTTGCCGCGCAGAGCCGGAACTTTTCGGATCGGACGGTCAAGAATTTCGAGGAATTTGTCGGCCTGATCGAGAATCGTGTAGATGTCTTCCCTTTCGAGACCGCGTATCCTGATAAGATGACGGTCAAGCATAAATGTCCCCCGTGTTTTTTGCTAAGCAGACAACATACACCCCGCTTGCTCCAGACTTGCGGGGTCGTCGTAATATTATTCCGCGCTCTCTGCGAGTCGCCGGCTTTCGCTTCGGTCGAGGCTTTTCCCGATGAAAACACCCTCTTTACCGTCGACCTCATCGAGACGCACGTTTACCCATTCCGCGCGCGAAGTCGGAATGTTTTTGCCCACGTAATCAGCTCGTATGGGCAATTCGCGATGTCCCCGGTCGATAAGGGCTGCGAGTTGCACACACTTCGGACGCCCGAGGTCCATGATCGCGTCGAGCGCGGCCCGGATCGTGCGTCCAGTAAAAATCACTTCGTCCGTGAGTATTATGCGCTTATATTCAACATTGAAAAAAATATCTGTATTCTTAACCATCGGCTGATGCGACCTGTGCGTCAGATCGTCCCGATACAGCGTCACATCCAGTACGCCAACGGGCACTTCCACACCCTCGATTTCCTTAATATAACCGGATATTCGCCGCGCGATAGGCACGCCACGCGTCTGCAGCCCAACAAGCGCAAGGTCCTGCGCACCCTTGTTTTTCTCAAGTATTTCATGGGAAATGCGGATCAACGCCCTCTTGATTGCGTCACTGTCCATGATCTCAACAACAGAATTCACATCGCGGCCACTCGTCATATCCACAGCCTCCCCGTTACCTGGTCTTCAGGATCCCCCCGGGCTCGCTCCGCACGCAGGCGCAACCACCGCGCGGCCAGACGCACAACACACGAAAACAGTTGGAAACCCGGAAGAATATCGAACCCCCGCCATCACACAAGCGGAGCCCTGACAAAATAAAAGGGCTTTCCCTCGCGGGCGCCCCTGTTGATTTTCACAATAACTCATGGCATCACCTTTCCGGCCTCACAGTGCCAGATTAAAAGCTAATGCAATTATCGTCCATCACGCCAAAAAGTCAATACCGCCATCCCAGAAAAACACCGTCCCCATTACTCCCCGGCCACATCCTCGCCAGCCCCACGCAACCTCACGCCAATCTTGCTCGAAATACTGATCATCCAGTCACGCAACCCCGCAAATCTCTCACCCACCAGAGGCTCAAGCTGCGCCATCGCAGCCCGCACATTAGCCTCTATATCGAAATCCGCCCCCATCACCTCATCCCAGTGCTCCCTAAACACCGCAGGCGGACAAGCCCTCATATACTGGAGCAACACCAGCAAAATCACGATAATCTCATCCATCATGCCGATCACAGGGATAAAATCCGGCAAAAAATCAAACGGCATAGCCACATAAGCCACAGTCGCAGCCGTCAACACCTTGAGATAACGCGGCACCCGCCTGTCGCGAAACAGCGCCACAAGCAGCTTCGCCAGCTTCGGCACGGCCGCAAACACACTCAACGCATTCGGGATCGCACCCTGCAACGTCGCTATCCTGTCACTCCTGTCGATCATATCAGCCATAAAACACCTCAAAATACCGGGAACATCAACACAATCCCCACGAAAACAATTCTTTCACCATCCGTCCACGATGTCAAGGTGACAAGACCTTCATACCGGCGTATCTCCCTTCATTTTGACACAAACTCCATCGACCGTCTTTCAACCGCCCAATATCCATGATCGACAAAGCCCTATTCCTATCTCTTGGGGGGCTTCTCGCTATTTGCGGCGGGATACTTCACATTTCATATTGCTATAACATCATTAATCGCTAAAATAGATACAGAATATCAATCGGGAACGGAACTCGCCATGGACTTTCTGACACAGCCATACATGATGGCATTCTGGATGGGTGCACTGACTGCGCTTGCCCTGCCTCTCGGGGCCATGCTGGGCGTTTGGATCAAACCGCCGGGCAAGGTTGTCGCCGCGATAATGGCATTCGGAGCAGGCAATCTGCTTTCCGCGCTAACGCTCGAATTGATCGAACCCGCTTTT
The DNA here is from genome assembly GCA_964595945.1 of uncultured bacterium. Classification (GTDB taxonomy): domain Bacteria; phylum UBP15; class UBA6099; order UBA6099; family JAJRTR01; genus CAZQSL01. Next base: position 103,768 of record CAZQSL010000001.1, on the reverse strand, counting down.
GTGGAAACCGGACTTGGACCGATTGCCGTGGGGTGCATACTTGGAGCGTTTGTTTTCGTGGGACTCAATGCAATGCTCGAAAAGAGCGGCGGCTATATGCGAAAGGCATCCACTCTGATTACACATCTGAAAACGCAGAAAAGACGCGATATGCGCGACATGGTCAGCAGGCTGAGTCATGTCGACATCCTCAGAATGCTACCACCGGAAGATGTGCAGCATATCATACCAAGTGTCGAGAACAGGACATTTTCGGCTGGCACCACGATTTTCCGGCAGGGTGACTACGGCGCCTCACTGTACATTATCGAAAGCGGACGCGTAAGTGTCGAGACTGAGGATGGCGCCAGTGGCGCCAGAACAGCCATCGCCGCACTCGGCGCCGACGAGACCTTCGGCGAAATGGCGCTCTTGTGGGACGAACCACGCACGGCAACTGTCAAAGCCATTTCCGATGTGTCAGTGTGGGAGATTCACAGGGAAGATTTCAATGAAATTCTCAAGGGCACGCCAATGCTTCGCGCAGAAGTGGAAAAAATCGCCCAAAACCGCAAGTCAGGCCTCGCAGGAGCATCGCTCATGGACGCCAGGGAATGGAAAAATACGGCGATCCGACATCTGTCCGAAGAAAACACCCGGCCAACTTCGGCAGAAATGGCCCACGCGATCGAAAAGGGAAAAAGCGGCGGAGGGGCCGCGCTTTCGATGTGGCTCGGGATATTCCTCGACGGCATACCCGAATCACTCGTAATCGGCGCGAGCATGATCGGTGCGGCAGTGAGTCCCGCTCTTATCGGTGGGTTGTTTTTTGCCAATCTGCCAGAAGCGATGTCGAGTGGCACAATGATGAAAAAACAGGGGAGTTCCACGGGAAAGATATTCTGGATGTGGTTTTCTCTCATGGCACTTACCGGAATAGGCGCGCTGATTGGCAATCTGACGTTCGTGGGTGTCGGACATTCGACGCATGCTCTTGTCGAGGGTCTCGCGGCTGGCGCTATGCTTGCAATGATTGCTCAGACAATGCTGCCGGAAGCCTATGAACACGGCGGCTGGCTGGTGGGCATTCTGACGGTTTTCGGTTTTCTCTCAGCATTGGTGTTCCGGACTCTCGGCAATGCGGCCCAACACGGCGAGAGTCATTCCATGCTGCTGAGCGCGTTGGGACTCTGCTGAGCGAAACCCAATGCCGTTCAGTTAAGTGGTTGCCGCTCAGAATGCTCCAATAAACACTGGCCTTTATGAGAATTGCCATGCTCTGACTGAACGGCATTGGAGCAAACCTGAAAAACAGTCAAGCCATCGAGAAATGTTCATTCACCGGATATACCGCTTTGCTCATGGATTTGCACAATGGCATCATGCGCATGGTATTTGCGCTTTTTTTCACATGGCATTGTGATCATTTTAACATATATTTGTATTTTTTTTCACAAGCTGTTGATTCTGCCGGGAACTATTACTATAATGGTGGTGTTCTTTGTTGTAAGTGCGTCTGCCGCCACCACACAAGTGGAGATTTCACAAGACGCCAATCTCAGGCCCTTACCGGGCTTCAGGGAGAATCAGCTGATGAGTATCGCGCAAGATGCCAGGCCGGCCAACGGCAGGAGTCCGCAGGAGGGCATGCGGAAGTTCCAGAAGGTCAATGAAATCCTCTCTTATTATGAATTCGACGCAACAAATCTGATAGCGATCCTCCAGAAAGTCCAGGACGAGTACCGCTATCTGCCGCGTGACATCCTGACGTACATTTCCACGGCGATCGGGCGCTCTCCGTCAGAAGTTTTTGGTGTTGCGACATTTTATTCGCAGTTTTCGCTTGAGCCCAAGGGCAAGTATGAGATTAGGCTCTGCGATGGCACCGCTTGCCACGTGCGCCGCTCGATACCTGTCTTGCAGGCAATACGCCAGAAGCTCAAGCTGGACACGGGCGAAAAAACGACGGCCGATCTGATGTTCAGCGTCGAGACCGTAAGCTGCCTCGGCGCGTGCGGACTTGCTCCGGTCGTCGTCATCAACGATGTTGTACATCCCCAGATGACTCCCGAGTCGATTGTAAAAGTCATCACCAAGATCGAGAAAATGGAGACTGAGAATATATGATCCCGACTATTGAAGCCCTGACTGAATATCGAGATGCTCTCAAGAAGGAAAAGAGCGGGTCTTGCGTGCGCATTATGGTTTGCGCCGGCACCGGCTGTGTGGCCAACGGTTCGCTGGAAGTTGTTGCGAAATTTCAGGAACTGCTCGGTGCGGAAGCCGCAGTGCTCGACAAAAATGTCGACAAGGAAATCCACGTCGATCATACCGGCTGCCACGGGTTTTGCGAACGCGGTCCGCTGGTCAAGATCGTCGGCATGGATATCCTCTACACCCGCGTGCGCCCGGAAGATGTCGAAGAGATTGTCGAAAGCACAATCAGACACGGACGCGTCGTCGAGCGTCTGCTCTATATGGACGAAGCAAAAGGCGTCCGCTGCAAAGGCGAAAACGAAATACCTTTCTATAACAGGCAGACACGCACGTCGCTGCACAACTGCGGCAATATCAACCCCGACAAGATCGACGACTATATCGCCCGCGACGGATATGCCGCGCTCGGCAATGTGCTCGACACGATGACGCCGACCGACGTTATCAAGTCGATCACCGATTCCGGCATTCGCGGTCGCGGCGGCGGCGGCTTTCCCACTGGCGTCAAATGGGGATTCGTAGCCCGCGCCAAGGGCGACAAGAAATATGTCATCTGCAACGGCGACGAAGGCGACCCCGGCGCTTTCATGGACCGCTCTGTCATGGAGGGCGACCCGCACGCGGTACTCGAAGGCATGGCCATCGCGGCCTACGCAATCGGAGCGGACGAAGGATACATATATGTACGCGCCGAATATCCCCTTGCCGTCGCACGCATGAAAACCGCTATCGCCCAGGCAACCGAACAGGGACTCCTCGGCGAAAACATTCTTGGCTACAAATTCAATTTCAAAGTAAAAGTTAAAGAGGGCGCTGGCGCTTTTGTCTGCGGCGAAGAAACCGCCCTCATCGCTTCTATCGAAGGCTACCGCGGCATGCCCCGCAGCAAACCGCCCTTCCCCGCCAATTCCGGCCTCTTCGGCAAACCCACCCTCATCAACAATGTCGAAACTCTCGCCAACATCCCGCTCATCATCCAGCGCGGCGCTGACTGGTTCGCCTCGATGGGCACCGAAAAGGGCAAAGGCACCAAGACCTTCGCTCTCACTGGCGAAGTCGTCAACACAGGGTTGATCGAAGTCCCGATGGGCACGACACTCCGCGAAATCATATTCGAAATCGGCGGCGGCTGCCGCAACGGCAAAAAGTTCAAGGCAGTCCAGATCGGCGGACCGTCCGGCGGATGTCTCACCGAGCAACATCTCGATCTCCCCCTCGACTACGACAGCCTGCTGTCCGTAGGCGCAATGATAGGTTCGGGCGGACTCGTCGTCATGAACGAAGACACCTGCATAGTCGACGTCGCACGATTCTTCATGAACTTCACGCAAAACGAAAGCTGCGGAAAATGCGTGCTCTGCCGCGAAGGCACCAAACGCATGCTGCAAATCCTCGAAAAAATTACCGGTGGCATCGGCACTCCGGAAGACCTCATTACAATCGAAGAACTCGCCGTCGCCGTGAAAGACGGATCCCTGTGCGGACTCGGCAAAACCGCCCCCAACCCCGTACTCTCCACTCTCAAATACTTTCTCGACGAATACAACGCCCACGTCATCGAAGGGCGCTGCCCGGCGAAGGTCTGTCAGGCATTCAAGTCGTACAAGATCGAACCGCTCGAATGCAAAGGCTGCGGCAAGTGCTCTCGCGTCTGCCCCGCCGCCGCCATCAGCGGAAAAATCAAGGAACCTTTCGTCATTGATCCTGAAACATGCGTACGTTGCGGCGCCTGCGTCGGCAGTTGCCCATTTCACGCTATCAAGGAGGTCGCGTAATGCCACAGATGATCGTTAACGGCCAACCCGTCGAATTCGGCGCCGAAAAAAATATCCTCGAAGTAGTAAAAAAAGCCGGAATCGAGCTTCCCACTTTCTGCTATCAGGCCCACCTCACGCCATTCGGCGCCTGCCGCATGTGCGTCGTCGACGCCGGCAAACGCGGGCTCCTCACATCCTGCACCGCCCCGCCGGAAGACAATCTCGAAATCCGCACCCACACCGACCGCACCCTGCGCGTGCGCAAAATGGCTCTCGAACTCATGCTCGCAGCTCACGACCGCGACTGCCTCACCTGCCATAAAAGCGGCGAATGCAAACTACAGGACTACTCCGAACGCCTCGGCATCGACCACGTCCGCTTCGACAACAAGATGGAGCACAAGGAACCCATCGACAATTACAACCCCTCGATCATACGCGACCCCAACAAGTGCATCCTCTGCGGCGCCTGCGTCCGCATGTGCCTCGAACATCAGGGCCTGCATATCATCGACTTCGCCAACCGCGGCTCCAATGTCGAAGTCGCTCCCGCATACGGCATGAAACTCCACGAAGTCGAATGTATCTTCTGCGGCCAGTGCACCACCGTCTGCCCCACCGGCGCACTCATGGTCAAAGCCGATTTTTCGAAAGTCTTCAAAGCACTCGGCGACCCCAACAAAAAAGTCGTCTTCCAGGTCGCGCCATCAGTCCGCGTCGGCATCGGCGAGTTTTTCGGACTCGAACCCGGCGTCAACTGCGAGGGCAAAATCGTCTCCGCGCTCCGCGCGATGGGCGCCCACGCCGTCTTCGACACCAACTTCGCCGCCGACCTCACTATCATGGAAGAAGCCACCGAATTCCTCAAACGCCTCGAAGCCGACGAAAACCTTCCCATCTTCACATCATGCTGCCCCGGCTGGGTCAAGACCGCCGAACACAACCATCCCGAACTCCTCGCCAACCTCTCTTCCTGCCGCTCACCGCAGCAGATGTTCGCATCCGTCATCAAAAAATACTACGCCGAAGACCACGGACTGAAAACCGAAGATATCTTCTCCGTATCCGTCATGCCGTGCAGCGCCAAAAAGTTCGAAGCCCAGCGCGAAGAATTTTCCACAAACGGCCATCTCGACACGGATGTCGTCATCACAACACACGAACTCGCCAAAATGATCCGCGCCTACGGTCTCGACTTCCACAACCTCCCCGACGGCGAATGGGAAAAACCCTATGGCGAATCCACCGGCGCGGGTGTAATATTCGGCGCGTCCGGCGGCGTAGCCGAAGCCGCGCTACGCACTGCCTACAAGGCACTCACCGGCGAAGAACTCGAACGCGACGTGTGGGAAACCGCCGCCGCCGGCGTCTCGCACCGCGAAACGGCCGTCACAATCAACGGCACCGAAATCCGCATCGCCACCGTCAACGGCATGGCCGCCGCCGAACGCCTCATCGCCGAGATCAAGGAAAACAAAAAGAAATACCACCTTGTCGAAGTCATGGCATGTCCCGGCGGCTGCATCGGCGGCGCTGGCAATGTCGCTCACGACACCCTCGAAAACCGCGCAAAACGCGCCAAAGGCCTTGCAACTATCGACAAGGTTAAAAAATTCCGCCAGTCCCACAACAACGAAGACATCAAAACCCTCTACTCGAAACATCTCGTCACACCCAACAGCGACGAAGCCCACCACGCCCTCCACACACATTTCTCCTCGCGCCGCCGCATTGAGGAAACCATCACTCTCGGCGAAAGCGCCGGCCCCGTCGAAATCCGTGTATGTGTCGGTACCTGCTGCTTCCAGAACGGCTCGTACGATGTCATGCAGAAACTCAGCCGAATGCTCAAATCAAAGGGTCTGCTGAGCGAAGTCGATCTCAAAGCCACTTTCTGCTTCGAAAACTGCACGGCCAGCCCCAACCTTTCTGTCAACGGAAAAGTCATCGGCAATGCTACCGCGGGCCGGCTCGAAGAAATCTTCGACGAAGAAATCATTCCGGCTTTCCCTCCCGCCGTCACCGTCGCCGACGACTGACGCGCCCAGCGACACAAGTGCCGCATTACTCCATATAAAAAGGCGGGGATCACTCCCCGCCTTTTGCTATTCTGATCTTTCCGCCTGAGGCGGCACACCGGTCATGCCTCGGCGAATGCTGCGACGATGTAGTCTCTGAATTCGCTGTAAGCGGCCTTGAATTCGGTGATGGTTTTTTTGACTGAGCCGAATTCGCCCCACTGTTCGGGCGTGTGGCCGCGCGCGCCGAGGTCGTCTTTTATGCCGAGGGCTTCGGCGAGTTGGGCGAGGTCTTCACTGAGTTCGTAAGCCGTGACGAAGTCTGGAATCTGCATGAGCATATCGGTAACCTGCTGCGGGAATGCGTCGCGGATGGATTCGACATAGTCGGATATGATGAATTCTTCATCGTCGGCCATGACACGCACGTTTTCCTGATGGTTGCCGAATTCGGTATGTACCATGTTGGTGGAAGAAAGAGTCCAGTAAGTATCGTGGGGTTTGCGTTTGGAAGCGGGAAGCACGTTGATGCGCGAGAGGATGAATTCGGCCTGTTCTTCGTCGATCTCGAATTCTTCGCACATGAAGGCCATCCAGCGGGCGCGGTTTTTGTCGCTGAAGAAAAGGCTCCACACGCGGCGGGCGACGAGTGTGCCGGATTTGCCGATAGCGTCTTCCCAGGCAGTGAGTTCGTCAGCGGTATAGAGTCCGGCGAGTGCGGTGGTGATGTTGTGGTCGATGGTTTTCTGGACGCCGAACCTTGTGACGGCAATGACTTTTTCGGCGAAGGAAGAAGCTCCGTTGACTGCGGCTACCGAACCATTGGCGACGGCGAGTTTTTCGACGGCGGAGAGTGCGGCGGATTCGCCTGATTTTTTTGCGAGCTTTGCGAAAGCGGCTTCGAGGAAAACTTCGCGGAGGTGGCTTTCGAGGCGGCCGCCCATGTTGGTCATGTAGAGCTGAGTGGGTACGATGCCGCGGCGAATAGCGCGCGCCATGCCGCGCATTTCTTCGATGATCATAGTGGCTTCCTGAGCGACGGTGTAGATGACAGTGATGTTTGATCCGAGGCCGAAGGAGTTGATGGCGGCGGCGATATCCATGGCTGCAGGATGAGCGGCTGCGACTTTGATGACCATGTTGGCTCGGCCCTTGTCGGTGTAGTTGGGAAATCCTGCAAGGAGGTATTCGTCATAGATGCGGAGGTCGGATTCGGCCTGAGCGAGCGCATCGAGAGCATCGGCGATGCTCTCGTCGGCGAGGTGCGCGAGGTTGGGATTGAGCTGGAAGCTGACGACACCGCCGCCTGATTCTTCGGCGAGATTATAGAAGACAGGGCGGTATACATGCAGGTTGTCCCAGAGCGCGGTTAGGGTGGCGAAGAGAGTGATTTCGTCGCCTGCCTTGGCGGGATTCTTTTTCCATTCAGCATATTTCGGATGACATTTTGCGGCTCTGATGAATTCCCCTTTGAGGGACGGATCATCGGCGTACGCTTTTGCGGCAAGGACGGGGTTGGTCGAAACCTGCTCGAATCCGAGGTGGCGCAACCAGCGAAGGCCGAGAGCATAATCGTTGCCGAAGCGGCATACTCCAGCCGTGATCATCTGGGTGTAGATGTTGTCGAGGATTTCATCTTCGGCGGCTGAGAGGAAAGCGATGGTGACGAAATCGCCTTCATCTTCGGCGAGTGCCTTTTCGATGCGGCCGGCGGCTCTGGCGACCATGCTGACGCCGCCCTGCACGAGCTTCATCTTTTCGAGGATGCGCAACACTGTCGCGGCGGCGATGAAGGATTCGCCGTGCTGTTCGCACTCGACTTCTTCCATGTATTCGAGCATATTGCTGATGTAGTCGAGAGCCTGCGTCTTCGAGTGATCGTGGATTTCGCGGCTTTCGAGCCCGACATAGTTGAGGGCGAGTTCGAGCAGAAAATCGTATGTGTAGAACCAGGTCAGAATTTTTTTGGAGCGTGTTTCGCCGTTGTCGGAATCTGTAATTGTAGCGCCGGCGAGCGCGAGGTTGAGGCGGCGGATGGATTCGCCGATGATCTCGGCGGCCACTTCCGCGAGTTCGGGGAACAGGAAGTGGTCAGCTGCGACATGTGTCTGGCCTGCGAGAGTGAGTTTCACTGCGCCTGCCGCATGGTCTTCATCGGGCTGAAATCCTTCGCCGAGGGTCAGGGGCGCGGGCACTGCGGCCGCGATTACCTGCTTGACCTCATCTGCAAAATTCTTTTTGTTGCTCATGGGACACTCCATCTGCGAATTGACTGCTTCGGCAATCCCAATCATTATATTCCAGATGACATATAATGTTAATAGTAAATAACAGCGCATTGGCGCGACATGGCATGAAAGCGCATGACAGAGGAAATCGTCGAAATCACACGAGAAATCGTATCGCTCGCCGCGCAGGCCGAAGCACTCCCGCGCAAACCCGGCGTCTATCTTTTCATCGACCGTTTCGACCGGGTGATCTATGTCGGCAAAGCCAAGGTCCTGCGCGAGCGCGTCGCTTCCTATTTCCGCTCGCCCGCGCCCGAACCCGAAAAATCGAAACGCCTCATGCGCTATGGCCGCACCATCGACTTCATCATCACTGCCAACGAACTCGAAGCGCTGCTGCTCGAATCGACCCTGATCAAAAAACATCAGCCGCGCTACAACGTGCTGCTCAAGGACAGCAAGGGCTATCCATACATTCGCATCACTGCCGAAGACTTCCCGCGCCTCGAACTCGCCCGCCGCGTCGATCAGCCCGATGCCCGTTACTTCGGCCCCTTTTCCTCGACTTCTGCCGTGCGCGACACACTACGTTTCCTCCGCCGCACATTCCCCATGCGTCACTGCCGCGAAATGAAAAAACAGCCATGCCTCTATAACCACCTCGACAAATGCCCCGGCCCCTGCTCGGGCAACCTTTCAAAAGCAGATTATGCGCAAAACGTGAAATCCGTCGTAATGTTCCTCGAAGGCCGTTCGGCAAACGTCATCCGTGAAATGCGAAAGGAAATGGAGCGCGCCGCATCAAACCTCCAATTCGAAAAAGCCGCGCTGCTACGTGACCGCGCGCACGCTCTCGAAATGATTGCCAGTCAGCGACAAGCCGTCATGCCCGGCGACAAGGTCGACCGCGACATCATCGCCATAGCGCTCGAAGGCGAAATCGCATGCGCCGAAATCATGTTCGTACGCGACGGCGCACTTTCGGGGCATGATCCTTTCATCCTCTCGATCGTCCCCGGACAGACAGCCGCAGAGGCGCTCGCCGGATTTCTCACTCTCTATTACGACCGTCCAGGCATCGCGCCCCGCGAAATACTCCTCAGTGACGAACCCTCCGACCGCGCTCTCGTCGAAGAGTTCGTCCGATCGCACGCCGGCCGAAAAGTCATAATAGCAGTGCCGAAACGTGGCGAAAAACTCTCGCTCATCGAAAACGCGCGCACCAACGCAAAAAAACGCCTCGCCGACGAAATCGTACGTACCACAGCCGACAGGGAATACCGCATCGCCGCCACTGCCGCCATCACCAACCGCGTCGGCGCGCCAAAACTCCTGCGCCGCATCGTAGCATTCGACATCTCTACCATTCAGGGCACCAGCACGGTCGGCGCGGCCATCACTTTCTTCGAAGCAAAACCCTACCGCGACGGCTATCGAAAATTCATCATCAAGGGATCGGGGCGCGACGATTTTTCATCGATGTCGGAAATGGCCGAACGATACTTCCGCCGCATCGCCGAAGGCAAGGAAATAGGTCCCGACCTTGTCATAGTCGACGGCGGCAGGGGGCAGGTTTCGGCAGTGATGGCCGGCATCGAAAAGGCCGGTGTCACGCCGCCGCGCGTGATCGGGTTTGCAAAACACTCCGGCATCTCTCACTTCGGAGACGGCTCACAGCCCATCGTTTTTTCGCCCGAAGAGCCGGCTACCGCTCTTGTCCTGTCCATCATCGACGAAGTCCACCGCTTTGCCATCACTTTCCACCGTCACAAACGCTCGAAAAAAATGCTCGAATCATAGTCTTCGTTTGCCCCATTGTGATAAGATGTCCATACGTCAATATACTGGGCTGCTGCAATGGATCAAAAAATCTTAAGATGGGAAAACCGTGCCGGCCTCTGTGAAATAGCATGGCGCGAAGAGGGGATAGAGCGCTTCGGATTCGCCATCAAAAAAGATTACATAACATACGATAACCCTCCCGCCCCGGCATTCATCTCAAAAGCGGTCAAGCTTCTCGACTCATATTTTTCTGGAAAGAAAGTAGAATTCAATCTGCCGCTCGCCCCAACCGGAGCAACGGATTTCAGGACCAGAATCTGGAACGCGGCACGTCAGGTGAAATACGGAGAGACAGTATCATACGGCCAGCTCGCCGAAATGGCCGGATGTCCGCGCGCCGTCCGCGCCGCTGGCACAGCCCTCGGCGCCAACCCCATCCCGGTCATAATCCCCTGTCATAGGATACTCAGAAGCGACGGCGACCTCGGCGGCTTCGCTCTCGGACTCGATGTCAAGGCTTCGCTTCTTTCACTTGAAAGCAAAAAACGTTCTTTTCTATTTCTCGACCAGTAAGCAGTTGCCATCAGGCGACGTGCGAGTTTCCCATCCCTGCATTACTGCCATGTTTCATCATAAAGATATCAAGAGTATTCGCAGCGTTTTCGGCATGGTCTGAAATATCGCACAACATCATCGTGAGTTCGCGTAGCAACAGCCGCGTGCCCATGTCGAGTGCGTTATCTGTGAAAAACCGTTTGATGGTATGCCTCTCGATCGTGTCGACAGCGCTTTCGAGGCGGGAAACTTCAGCCGTGGCATCAGGCGTGATTTCACCGCGCGTGAAAGCGTCAGCGAAACTCCCGGCGAGCGCCGCGCAGCACTGTGTCGTGAATCGCAGTATTTCCCGCATCTGATCGCGATAGTTTTCCGGCAGCATGACTCCGGTCATGTAAATGAAATTCGCCACATCTTCGGCCCTGTTCGGGACTTTATCCATCTGATGCAGGAGCGAAATAAGGTCATTCCGGGCGCTTTCATCCATCTTGACAGCGCACAACTGATACTCCATCTCGCGCCTTATCATGTCGCACTTCGACTCGGCATCGCGCACGTTTCTCGCCACATTTTCAAATACGACGGGAGCGGAATTCCGGTAAAGTGCGTCGAATGACTGCGCCATAGTGTCAATCGTGGACTTGAGTAATTCGCCATAGGTTACAAGGTTTTTCGACATTCTTTTATTGAGCGCTTCCATTGCTTGCCTCCAAATTGTTGTGTCCAGTTTGATGATAACGAAGAAATGTTTGAGGATTATTACCGGATCATTGGGATTGTGTCATAGACATGGACTGGGTGAGTCTGCTATCAGTTTTGCCAATCAAACGCCAGATGCTACAATGTTTGATGGTGAAAAATATACTCGCGGCACGATGATGGAGATATTTACATTTACAATCGTCCGATACCTGATACGGATAGCACTGATAACAACAGTGCTGTCAGTGGTCGTATGGCGTCTGCTTGCGGGACATCACAGGCTGCGCAACGAAGTACTGACACTCATCGCCGCTTTTGCGTGTTACTCGCTGTTTTGCATCGCGTGGCCGTTCGATTTTTTCGGCACTGTCACGCGCAGTGTAGAGACGAGAAAAAAAGTCATAGCGGTCACGTTCGACGATGGCCCGAGCGCCAGGTACACTCCGCAGATACTCGAAATACTCAGGCGGCACAATGCGCGCGCCACATTTTTCGTCACTGGTGAAAGCGCGTGGCGCAACCCCTCGATCATGCGTGACATCGCCCGGGCGCGATGCTCGATCGGTATTCATTCATGGGCACACGGCTTTTATTATGACATGAGCACTGCGGAACGCGAAAAGGATATCATGAGCACCGCCGAAGTCATTGTGCGCACGGCGGGAGTGAAGCCGGCATTTTTCCGCGCTCCATACGAGTATCGTGACATGCGTCTGATGAGACTTGTGGACAGTTTCGAATATACCTATATCGGCCATGACATCACTTCCGGCGACGTCACTCATAAACATCCCAAGATCATCGCGGAGAATGTCATCAAAAAGGCGCACCCCGGCGCTATCGTCCTCATGCACGACTCGCGCGGCAACCGCACCGCCACCGTCCAGGCACTCGAAATCATCATTTCCACCCTCGAAAAACAGGGCTACAGGTTTGTAACCATAGACACGCTTATCGAGATAGGCAAACGCTGACTTGCCTGTCATTTCCCGGCGCCGGCTCCATTTCGAAGGCTTTTATGGCTCAGGCGTTTTTTGCTGTTTCTAATGTGCTTTGCTTGTGATAGAATAGCTTGGACTGCATTGATGAATATAAAACATGACAATAATGCGAGGGCTTGAAATGGCTGAAAAGGGACAGGGAAACACACAGGCGGCGCCGCCGCGGTTGCCGTTTGGCAATCAGGTATTATATTCACTCGGCAACGTCGGGATTTCGATAGTGGACAGAGTCATGGCGACATGGCTGATGTTTTTCTACGCGCCGCCGGCAGGCACTCAGGGGATGGTCGAGCTTGTGCCAGTAAAAGTCGTAGGATTTATCTTCCTGCTGGGGCGCACACTTGACACGTTCATCGATCCCGGGGTGGCATATTTTTCGGACAAGTGCGGTTCGCGGCGCGGACGCAGGATGCCATTCATGCTTTACGGCGGCATACCGCTCGCCACATCGCTTGCGCTTATGTTTTTCCCGCCCGTCAACCATGTACATATCCTCAACACGGTCTATCTCGCGGTGATGCTCTCGACGTTTTTCTTCTTCTTTTCCTTCTATGTGTGCCCATATCTCGGGCTGCTGCCGGAGCTCACCCGCACACCCGAAGACCGCATCAATCTGACATCCATGCAGGGTATCCTGATGCTGATCGGCACAGTCATCGGCATGGTGATGTCGCCCATGCTGATCGAAAAATTCGGATACGGCGGCATGGCGGTTTTCATGGCGATACTCGCGGCGATCACGTTTTACCTGCCGGTCATTGGCATTGACGAAAAGAAATACTGCGTCGCCGAGCCATCGCATCTGAGCGTCACGGAGACCATTGTCTCCACCCTGAAAAACACGCCCTATGTCATTTATCTCATCGGCAATCTGAGCTTCTGGTTCGGATTCAACATCATCACTACCTGCGTGCCATATTATGTCACGGCCCTTCTCAAGCTTCCCAAGGAACAGTCGACCATATTTTTCGCACTCGCGCTCGGAGTCGCCTTCCTGTCGATCTTCCTCATCAACGCCCTGTCACGCGTCATCAGCAAACGAGTACTCATGCTGATGTCACTCCTGATGTTCCTCGTACTTCTGCCGACAATTTACTTCTTCGGCATGGAAAAACCGCTCGAAACAATCAGATTCTACGCATTCATCGACTTCGTCAATCAAGGAGTAACGGCACTCGGGCTGCACGCAATCCCCAAAAGCCCCGTCATTTTCGGCTACATGATCATCGCTCTGATCGGCATACCGCTCGGCAGCCTCTTCATCGTGCCCAACGCGCTCGTAGCCGACCTGACAGACTACGACGAAAAATTCACCGGGCTTCGCCGCGAAGCCATCTACTTCGGCACTCAGGGATTTTTCCAGAAGGTCAATCTCGGGATTTCATCGCTTCTGATGACACAGATGTTCAACATCTACGGATTCAGCATCGAGCATCCTCTGGGCATACAGCTCACGGGACTCGTCGGCGCTTTTTTCGCGCTTACCGGTGTTATTGCATTTCTCATCTTCCCCAAGGACCTCAACAAGCACGCGGAGATGATGCTTGCGAAAAAAGGCGCACGGAAGTGATCTTTCCGGCTCTCTGATACGCTTTCCCCAAAGGGCGGCGATTTCATTTTGCCGCCCTTTTTCGACAGTTGCCCCGTGGTATAATGGCTGTAAATCAAGCCTCACGCAGTTAGTACAACTGATGAAGTATCATGAAGGAGTGCTGAGTCAATGAAACTATTCCGGACAATCCGCGCGGCGTTGTTCCTGATGGCATTTGCCATGCCGGTACACGCAGCCGAACAGGCTCCGAAGTATCAGGATGTCATCACCGCGCTTTCTGAAGCCCGGAGCGCCTACGAAATCAATCTGCCCAAATGGAAATCGACGATGACAGCCGACATGCATGTCACCGATCCCAACTATGAACCGCAGGGATGGCGTACCGTGCCCAACAACGGATTCATGTGGAAAGATCAGGGCGTACGCTGGTTCCGCACTTCATACAAAATCCCAGAAACCATTGGCGGCCGCTCCACAAAAGGGGCAAAAGTGCTCGTCAACATTGCCATGTCACCACCAGGCTCGATCTACGTCAACGGCAATTTCGGAGGTTATTTCCGCCATGAGGGCGGCGATGCCATACTCACCTCAAACGCTAATCCCGGCGAAGAATATGTAATCGTGCTGCGAGTCGACAATCAGCGAGACATCGGACTATTCCGCAACGCGTACATATCATTTACATCGATGGATGACTCAGGCCGCCGCGCCAACGAGTATATCGACAAGGTTCGCGCCGTCGAAGCACTGCTTACACTCACGCCCGACCCGGAAAAATGGAAATCGCTGCTCGACCAGTCCGCCGCGCTCGTCGATCTCAAGGCTCGCGTGACCGACGAATCCGCCTTTGTCAAATCACTTGACGAAGCCGGCAAGCTGCTCCTGCCCTTCAGGGAAGTCGCAAAAAAATACACCATCTACCTCATCGGATACTCCCACATCGACCTCGCGTGGCTCTGGGACAAACACGAAGGCGAGGACGTATGGCTCAACACTTCCAACACGGTACTCAACCTTATGGATGAGTATCCCGAATTTATCTTCAACGCCGGCCAGGCGCATGGATACGCATGGATGGAGCACGACTACCCGCATACATTCGACGGCATCAAAAAGCGAATAGCCGAAAACCGCTGGGAAGCAGTCGGCGGCGCGTGGGTCGAGCATGACGGCAACGTCCCATCGGGCGAAGCCTACGTGCGGCAATATCTCTATGGCAAACGCTATTTCCAGTCACGATTCGGCAAAGACGTCAGGATCGGCTGGACACCCGACTCATTCGGCTACAACCTCGGACTCCCTCAGATACTCCGCCGCTCTGGCATCAGCGGATTTCTCACGCAGAAGATCAACTGGAATGACACCACGAAATTTCCCTACAACATCTTCTGGTGGGAAGGCCCCGACGGTTCGCGCGTCCTGACGTATTTTCCAGTCGGCAGCTACTGCGAAGACAACAACTCGCGCAATATGCTCACTCAGCTCAAGACAGTCCTTGACCACCACAATGTGCCGGAGAACCTTATGATATTCGGCGTCGGCGACCACGGAGGCGCTGTCACCCGCACACATCTCAACCGCGCGTTTTCGCTCAGGGACAATGACATTTTCCCCAACATCAGATTCACCACCGCCGAAGATTACTTCGATCATCTCGCCCAGCTCGCGAAACAACAGCAGTTCCCGGTCTGGAAAGACGAACTCTACCTCGAATTCCACCGCGGCACTTACACCACTCAGTCAGACACGAAACGCAACAACCGCATAGGCGAAATCCTTCAGGAGGAAGGCGAGAAATTCGCTTCGGTCGCATCCACGCTCTTCTCACTTCCCTATCCTTCATCACGCATCCTCGACGGATGGCACACGATCCTCTTCAACCAGTTCCACGACATTCTCCCCGGCTCGAGCATCAATTCTGTATACAGGGATGCCGACAGGGATTATGCCATCCAGCAGCAGACACTCGGCTCCGTAATCGCCGAATCACTCGCCACCATCGAGTCTCATATTGACACCACAGGCAATGGTACGCCCCTCGTCATCCACAATCCCCTGTCATTTCCCCGCGACTCGGTAATGGAAATCCCCTGGACTTACTCCCTGCCCGAAAACCCGATCATCCTCGACGATAGAGGCAATCCCGTGCCATCGCAATTCCAGATAGTCAATCCTCCCGACAAAAATCTGGTATTCGTCGCACGCAACATACCGGCCGGCGGCTATGCCGTCTACCGCATCACCAACGCCCCCAAAGGCGCAAAACCCGCAACCGGCATTGCGGCGCCATCTCCCAATGTCATCGAAAACGACTACTTCCGCCTCACCTTTGACCAGACATCCGGCGCCATCACTTCGATCATCGACAAAAAATCACGGCGCGAAATCATCGCCCCAGGCAAATCCGCCAACTACCTACAGCTCTTCACCGACCGGCCCGCGCAGTATGACGCGTGGGAACTCGCCTTCGGCCCCGAAATCCCGCTCACGACAAAATCCGCTCCCGCCATCATCGAAAACGGTCCCGTGCGCTCCACCTTCCGATTCACCACCGGCACCGCCAAATCGACTTTCACACAATACGTTTCCCTTTACTCCGGACTCCCCATCATCGAAGGCCGCATCGACGCCGACTGGCATGAGGATCACGTCGTCACAAAACTCGCCTTCGATCTCAATCTCCAGAGCGAAACCGCGTGGTATGACATTCCCTACGCCGCTATCGAGCGCCGCACAGTCTCCCTCACCGATGCCGACCGCGCGAAATATGAAGTCTCCGCTATCAAATGGATCGACTATACCGACCCGGCCGCAGCCTTCGGAGTGAGCCTGCTCAACAACGGCAAATACGGATTCGACATCAAGGACAACATCATGCGCATGACTGTCCTCCGCGCTCCCACCGAACCCGACCCCGTGGCCGACCGTGGCAAACACACTTTCAAATATGCGCTCTTCCCCCACAAATCCGACTGGCGCGACGCCGGCACCCATCAGCAGGCCTACGCTTTCAATTACCCTGCCATCTACCGCATCAGCGAAAACCACGCCGGCACGCTCCCCCCCGCAAAATCATTCTTCGGCGCAACTCCCGCGAACATCGTACTCACTGCCCTCAAAAAGGCGGAGGACGACGATGGCGCCATTATCCGGCTCTTCGAGTCTACCGGCAAAGACTCGATCGCCACCATTACTCTCCCCGCACCCGTCGCGTCTGCCGTAGAGGTCAATCTCATCGAGCAGAAACCCGACTGGCAGCCAGCCGCCATCAAAATCTCCGGCAACACGCTTACGATCCCTGTCGGTCATTTCGAGATAAAGACTATTAAGGTAAGCTATAAATAACGAATGCTTGCATGGCCGGATCGTGTCCCGGATTCATCTGGAATCTCGACGGCGGGCAAATACTCATCGAGGAACTACCAAACTGGAAACGAAAACGAACCTCAGATCAGGCATAAGTCCCGGCGCGATGGCAATACTTGCCGCAATAATATGGGGTACGTTCTTCGCGCTTACGTTTTTCAATTATCGCTATGACCTTTCAGGATTTATCAACATTGGCGATGTGTACGGCAACAGGGCGAAAATCGCACCCAACGTCACCGTTATCAGACAGAGCGACGGCTACGACGGCGAGTTTTACTACCGTCTCGCACTTGACCCTTTCACCAGCAAGGCGACAGATCATGGCGTAACCATCGACTGCCCGTCACTGCGTCATCAGCGCATCGTCTATCCGCTGACCGTGTGGGCCGCGTCGCTCGGCGGCAACTGGCGATATGTGCCGGCAATGCTGATAGTAGTCAATTTTGCCGCGCTCGTGATGCTCGCGTGGCTCGGCGCGCGCCTTGCCGCCATGCTCGGCCGCGAGCCGGCATGGGGCATTCTGTTTTCGCTCTATCCCGGATTGATATTCTGTTTCGAGCGTGATCTGTGCGAGCCGATGGCAACGATGTTCCTTGTCTCAAGCCTTATTTTCTACCATCGTAAAAAGTGGCCTCACGCCTCAGTGACTCTCTCGCTCGCGGTGCTGACACGAGAGCCAATGCTGATCGTGGCAATGGGCATTACGGGATTTCAGATCATAAAATTTGTGTTCAGGCGCGGACTCGACAAAAAGCAGTTCGTGTGGTCGCTCCTGCCGTTCGCGTGTTTTGCAACGATACAGATAATCATGCGCCTAAATTGGGGTGAATTCCCGATCCTCGCGAGCGGCGATGCCAATGTAGGCGCGCCGATGTCCGGTTTTGTGGAATACATCAGATGGCATATTCGCGCAAGCGACATCTTCGGCCTCGTGGACTATACGCACATGGCAGGGCTTGCCATGATCTTCGGAGCGGGGCTGTACTATGGGATCAGGGACAGGTTTTCATCACCGTTTCACATTTCGTGGCTGATTTTTGCCGTCATGTTTTTCACACTCAGCACCGTATGGAAGGACACCACCACCTACATCCGCGTCTTCACTGATTTTTTTGTCATCACGTCATACATCGCGCTCACTCACCGCACTGCCGTGCTCGACAAGTTGATGCTCGCGTTCACATTCGTCTGGTTCCTGCTGACCGCTCACAATCAGCTGTACACCGGATTTATGATCATACGCCACGGACTGCTGTAATATTGCTCCACCAATTCAGACTTTGTGCAAATCCCTAATCCTGCCGTCTGAACGCCTCCTTTATGAACAAAGGATCATCCGATATGGATGCCTGGTTCCCTGCGTTTTCATTGATGTTCCTCCTAATATTGGAATATACTGAATATCAATAGAAATTACCTACCGCTGTGGGTAGCACAATGAAACGGTAACTTGGAGAAAAGTTAATCATATAAAGCTTTTGGGAAGAGGTGCGGAGAAACCTTTTTCTCGAATAAGGTTTCTCCGGTAGGCAAATTTAAATAATTTATCGTATAGATAGAATCCAATTATTGTTACAGGCGTTGTTCTGGTTGTCGCAGTTCCATCTCCAAGTGAACCATTCTCATAATACCGGACTTTGCGGTTTGGATGTCGTCTGGCAGGAAGTTGTACGTCTGAAAAGCGAGTAGTATTCGTTGAAGCCGTTACCGATAATGGGGCTCTACACGCCGACGACTACAGGTGTGATATTGTCTGTGCTGTAGCGTTTGCTGTTACTTTGCTGAACTTGTCCGCTGTGCGCTGACGCCTTTCGGAAACTATGTGATGAGTGGCATGGTGTTCGCTCCTGCTGATTTTCATCATTCCTCCTTCTCATTTATGCACCGTTTCTTTCGGCTGTCAAGCACTTTTTGACAAGGTGAGTATAGAATTGGATAGCTGGGGCGTGCCGTGCAATCGTCATTTCTGTGTGCGCGACCGGTCAGCGGCGTCGATGTAAGTTATGACTTCCTGATTGAAAACATTAGCGTGGAGACAGAGAGTACGACCGCCGGTGGCTCTGGGGATATCGATGACCTTGACGACATCGCCAAGATGCGTGGCCGCTGGAGATATTTCGAGGAGACTGTTGTGCGCGCCGGTGAAAAAAGCTTCGTTGATTGTGTTATTGGGCGAATTGGGGAAGAGTGCGAGGTAGAGTATGTCGGTTTCGACAAGGTCATTGAAGAAATGAGTGCCGAGGGAGACTTCGGGGACGAGATTGCTGTTCATGGCTACGACTTCGCAGAGGACTGAGGCGCGGCGGATTTCGGAAAAAGTGGCGGGGATGCCGAGTTCGGGCATGGACGAGCCCCATCTGCCTGGGCCGATGAGGACGATATTTTTGTCTCTCTGCGGGGAAATCGCGGAAGTGACGGTGCCGAGCAGTCGTGCGACTTCGTAGCGGTCGCCACGCGGCAGCACTCCGTATGCCGCTGGTGATACGAACACTATCCAGTCGACGGAAAGCGACCGGCTGCGACCGATGACGACGCCTGACGAGCGCACGATGAGGTCCTTTTTTTTGATGATAACGGGCGGGCTGCTGGCGGGCCCGTCGCCCTTGATCATGAAAGGCCGGCATTGTACGAGGCTGATGCGAAAGTTATTGTCGCTGTCGAAATTGGCCGTAAACTCGATATCGACATTGCATCCATAGGATTCGCGGAGGGTTTGGAGGATTTCGCGCATTCTGTGGACGAATTCTGTTTCCTGCAGGAGTTTGTTGAAGGTGAGCACCCAGGAGAACACGTTGCGCATGCCGTTTTCGGCCGCGCGGCGCTCGACCTCGCGATCGCGCGAGGCGAACATTTCGAGTTTGAGCCCGGCGCTGCGGGCCGCGATGTCGGGGAATTGTGCGGTGACAAGCTGGTTGGAGTCGAGATCGATAAGGTCGATTTTGTGCTGCGCGTATTTCCTGATGCCTGATTGGCCTGACTCGGGCCTGACCTCGGGTGCGTTGAGTGCGACGATGCGAGTATAGTCGTCGTCGACGCGGTCGACGGCTCGGGTGCCGAGTCCGAACACGAGCCGCAGCATGCCGGCGTCAGGGTCGATGCGGTCGCTCCATACGTATGGATTGTATGAATATGCCACGCCAGCGATGTGAGGATAAAACAGCCGGTCGTGCATTGTGCCGGATACGCGCTGCACGAGCAGCGCCATCTGTTCGTCGGAGGCGAGCAGGCCGCGGTGGGCGCGGTAGGTGAGCGCTTTTTCGCCCATGGTGCCGGCGTAGATGGTGAGGACGGCGGATATGAAATCTTCGAGCCGCTTTTCGCGCGAGCCCTGATTGGCGCAGAAAACGCTTTCATATTTTCCCGAAAACGCGTTGTCGAAGTTGTCTTCGAGCAGGCTGCTTGAGCGTACGATGACGGGAGACTGGCCGAAGTAGTCGAGCATCTTCGAGAACTGCTCCCTGATCGCGGCGGGGAAAGTGCCGAGGAGTATCCGCTGGCGGGCTTCCTTTGCTCCGTCAAGGTATGATTCCGGGTCTTTCTGCTTTTCGCGCATGAACCAGATGCCGTTGCGCACGATGAACGAATAGAAGACATCGGAGCCAACGTAGAATGAGTCATGGCGTTCGAGGAGTGAGTCCCACTGGCGTCCGCTGTTTCGCAGGATGGCATCCGCGATGAGCATGCCGATGGCCTTGCCGCCGATGAGGCCGGTGCCGATCATACGTTTGCGGATGTCGAGGACATCGCCGATGGTGAGATGTTTTGACGCAAGGTCAATGATGCGCGGATCGCGCGAGACGGTGATAGTGAGGATTTGCCGCAGGAGATGCGCTACATCCTTGGTGTTTTTTTTCGTGGTCCCGGTCTTTTCCCACGCGGCGGCGGCATCGCGAAACACCTGATTGACATAGCCCCACTCGTCGCTGTTTTCATTGAGGTAATAGCTGGAAACTGTCATCATCACTTCGGAGATGGTGGAACTGTCGGCGACTGGCGTGAAGTAAATGCCGTCCCATTTGTGGAGCATGTACATGGTGCTGGAATGTCGACGCTGGACTTTCTGCGGCAGGAGGTATAGCGCTCCTCTGTGGCGGAAAATGTCGATTACGACCTGCGCCGTTTCACGGATGGGTTCGAGTGCGTCGGCGCTTTGCCGGCCGCGCAGCACGCAGAAGTACGCGATCGCTTCTATGTCGAGGATATAGGGACAGATAAGTTTGAAAAAGTTGCCGAGCATCCTGTCGCTCAGCCAGTACCGCGCTATGTCGGAGAGGCAGTCGAACACATAGGACGTGTTGCGGCCCGCATCGCGGACGATTTTGTGGATTTCCGATACGAAGTTCTCAAACCCGTTTTCGACATCGAGCCGCACTATTTCGACGCCTGCTGCGTCGCTGACGAGAGGGTCATGTGTAGCGAATCTGAAATAGACAAGGCGTCGGCCGGAATTGAGCGCGCTCTTGAGATAGGGAGCGAGGAAGATTTTGTATTCGTCGACGGTGTCGGCATGCCACACGATGTTGTCGCCGGGGATCAGTCCGGTAATCATCCTGTCGAGCCCTGACAGTCCGGTGCTGAGTTGGGAGTCTATCTGTGACATGGCATTGGACCTCACAACAACGAGTAGGCGGGGCGCAAAGGCCCCGCCATTTCATACATGAGTAATGATACAGCCGATACTGATTATACAACGCCCTGGTCGAGCATCGCATCGGCGACCTTGACAAACCCGGCGACATTTGCGCCGAGGACATAGTTGCCCGGCTGGCCGTATTCGTCTGCAGCGGCGACACACGCATTGTGGATGCTGATCATGATATTGTGGAGGCGTTCGTCGACTTCTTTACTTGTCCAGTTCAGGCGCATGCTGTTCTGCGACATTTCGAGGCCGGATGTGGCGACGCCGCCCGCATTGGCCGCCTTGCCGGGACCGTAGAGGATTTTGTTGTCGAGATAGACCTTGATCGCGCCGGGAGTCGAGGGCATGTTAGCGCCTTCGGCGACGCAGATACAGCCGTTGGCAACGAGAGTGTTGGCATCATTTTCATCGACTTCGTTTTGTGTGGCGCAGGGGAGTGCGATATCGCACTTGAGTTGCCATACTCTGCCGTCGGTCGAGTATTTGCATCCGAATTTGTCGGCATACTCCTTGATGCGGCCGCGTTTGACATTTTTGAGTTCGAGGATATAGGCGAGTTTTTCGGCATCGATGCCCGCAGGATCGTAAATCCAGCCCGAAGAGTCGGACATGGAGACGACTTTCGCGCCGAGCTGCGTCGCTCTTTCGCAAGCGTACTGCGCGACATTGCCCGAGCCGCTGAGAGCGACAGTCGCGCCGTCGAAGCTTTTGCCGCGAGTTGCGAGCATTTCCTGGGCAAAGTACACGAGCCCGTAGCCGGTGGCTTCGGGTCTGATGAGGCTGCCGCCCCAGTTGAGACCTTTCCCCGTAAGGACTCCAGTGAATTCGTTCCTGATCCTTTTATACTGACCGAACATATAGCCGATTTCGCGACCGCCGACGCCTATGTCACCGGCCGGCACGTCTGTGTCGGGACCGATATGTTTGCAAAGCTCTGTCATAAACGACTGGCAGAATCTCATGACTTCGTTGTCTGATTTGCCTTTGGGATCGAAATCGGAACCGCCCTTGCCGCCGCCCATGGGGAGCGTCGTGAGGCTGTTTTTGAAAATCTGTTCAAACCCGAGGAATTTGAGGATGCTGAGATTGACCGACGGGTGAAATCTCAGACCGCCCTTGTAGGGGCCGATCGCGCTGTTGAATTCGACCCTGTAACCACGGTTGATCTGCACTTTGCCCGAGTCGTCGATCCACGGGACACGGAAGATGATTGTCCGCTCGGGTTCGACGATACGTTCGATGATTTTCGAGTCGACATACACGGGATTCTTTGCGAGTACGGGTTCGAGAGTACTGACGACTTCATGGACGGCCTGTCGAAATTCGACTTCGCCGGGGTTGCGTGACGCAACATTGTTGAGTAGTTTTTCGATGTAATCTTTCATGCTGATTCTCCTCAGTTATTTGAATGGCCAAAAATGACTTCGAATTTGTTCCCGGCATTAGGATGCCGGTTGTAACCATGACATCCGGCAACGATCTGCCGTATCCTGCCCGACTTGTGAGACATTGGGCAACAATGTGGACTTATGCTCACATGATGTCTGCCATAACGCTGACATCTCAACTTACCACTTAAGATTACTCCAATGACATACAATCCGGTATAGCCCGATCTGCTACATTTGACGTAACATATAGCATCTTTTTATATGTAACATACAAGACCACAAATTATTGACAACTACTCTTTCGGATTACGGCAACGAGTGTCGGATAGATCGCCATATATGCGGAAATACTACCGCTTCCATTAGCTATCATCGAGTTGCATGACTAATTGTACCGAGTGATTTTGTTACAAATTATTCTTCAGATGATTTTAGGTTTGACTTCTTGATGTTCTCGGGATATTCAATATTTCCCTTCCCATACAGCGTGCAATGATATATAATCGCAAAAAGACACACTTCAACAATTGTAACTGCATGAAAATTCCGCTTCGCGAAAACGCAAAACAGAGCCACCAGCAGCCACAATCACCCGGCCGGAGGACACACATGAAAAACACACACCGCACAAACCATCTGAAACACATCACCAGCATCGCAATCCTTGCCATCCTCGTCATAGCAGCAGGCGGCTGCGGGGGAGGGGGCGGCAGCACCTCTGATTCGAGCGTGCCCACAGTACTCAGTGAAAAAACCCGTGTGTTAGATGGCGAAACTCGCGCTGGCATAACCGAAGTCGCCACCGACACCATCACTTTCGCCACCGATACCCCGCAACTTCAGGCGCTTGCCATCGGCGATATCATCGCCTCCGCGCCAACGGATGCTGCGCCATACGGCTTGCTGAAGAAGGTTGTTGCCAAAACATCCAACAGCGGCTCCACCGTTGTCACCGTGGAAAATGCCGCGCTTGCTGACGCTATTGAGCAGGCCGACATCGAGGTGTCCCGTGAATTGACCCTCGACGATGTTAGCTCGGAGGAGGCTCTTCAGAAAGGCGTTTCGCTGAAACGGTCCGCGAACCTTGATCTGAAATCCTTTTCCATTGAACTGAAAAATGTGCTGTATGACGAGGACAACAACAAAAACACTCTTGACGACCAGACCACTATCACGGGTTCTGTGACACTCACTCCTTCGGTGAATTTCAAAGCGCGGATCAAGAGCTTCAAACTCGAAAGCCTGTTGTTTACCACTTCGGCAAAAGAAGAACTCGACATCAAACTGGATTCAAAACTGCCGTTGGCCGGTTTTAAAGAGGAAATCCCGATATATAAATTCAAATTCAAACCGTTTGTGGTAAATGCCGGCATACCGCTCGTATTCGTCCCCAAGCTGACAGTCTACGTTGGTCTTCAGGGCAAGATCACCACTACGCTCACCGCCGAGATCGTCCAATCCGCTAAGGTCACTGCGGGCATGCGCTATGCCGACAAGAAATGGTCAACCGTCAAG
This sequence comes from uncultured bacterium, assembly GCA_964595945.1. Classification (GTDB taxonomy): domain Bacteria; phylum UBP15; class UBA6099; order UBA6099; family JAJRTR01; genus CAZQSL01. Next base: position 79,063 of record CAZQSL010000001.1, on the reverse strand, counting down.
GAATTCACCAATGTCATTTCGTACGATGCTCCAAAGGTAACTCTCACGGCAGAGGTCAAGGCATATTGCGGCCTCGAACTCGAACTGCTGCTGTACAATGTTGCCGGGCCCTCAGCCTACATAAACGGGTACCTCAGGATGCTGGCTGGCGAATCCGTTCAATTGTCCGAAGGAGTGACGGTCAAACCTCTGTGGGAACTTGCCGCCGGCCTTGAAGCCGGGGCAAAATTTCAAATAGAAATTTTCGATCATGAGCTTGAGAGCTGGGATACGGGAGCATTCACAATTACCGAAAGAAAAATCGCACATGCCCCCACCATGGAAGCATCACCCGCAAGCGGCGAATCGCCACTCGACGTCAGCTTCAAAATTGATTGCAGCGACGACGACATCACGTGCGTGTCCTATTCGTGGAAATTCGGCGACGGCGGCACGTCCACGGAAAAAAATCCCTCGCACACCTACGAAACGGCAGGCACATACACCGCAAAAGTCACCGTCACCGACAAGGATGGCGCCACTACCGAATTGACATCCGAATCAATCACGGTCGAAAACGGGCTGCCCCTGAACGTACCGTTCAACATCACGGCCACATCTCTCGATCTCTCATGGTCGCAAAGCTCGAAAACCAATTTCGCCTACTACAAAGTCTATCGCTCCACCTCACCCGGCGTCACTCTGTCGTCAACTCCTGTCAACACCATCACATCGAAAACACATACCACACAGACTGTCACGGGGCTGACGAAGGACACGAAATACTACTTCAAGGTCTACGCCTGCGATACCAGTGATAAATGCACGGCAAGCAACGAGGTGAGCGGCACGCCGACGGACGAGTGGATCACGATCCCCGCGGGGAATTTCCTCATGGGGTGCTCGGACACATCAGCGGCCAGCGGCGATGGGTATTATTACGACACAGACGACGGATACGGTAACCCAATAAAAAAGTGGTATTCCTTTTGCTTGAGCGACCAACAGCCGAGGCACACGGTAAATCTTTCTGAATACAAGATCATGAAACACGAAGTGACGAACGCGCAATATGAGGCGTGCGTCGCGGCTGGCTCATGCACCGCGCCGGGTAGCACATCGTCATCCACACGGGCGTCATATTACGGTAACTCGGCGTATGCGAACTATCCCGTGATAAATGTGACATGGACGCAGGCGGCGCTTTTCTGCGCGTGGTATGGGGGCAAGTTGCCTACGGAAGCGCAGTGGGAAAAGGCGGCGCGGGGGCCGAGTCCGAGTACAAACATCTATCCGTGGGGAAGTACGCCCGGATGCTATGGCAATGTCAGGGGCTACCACGATATAAATAGCACATATCATTCATGTGTAACTGGTGAAACAAACGATACGGCGGCAGTGGGGAGTTATTCGAGTGACAAGAGCTATTATGGAGTGATGGATATGGGCGGGAATGTGTGGGAATGGGTGAACGACTGGTATGGGAGCGACTATTATTCATCGAGCCCGTCGACCGACCCGACAGGCCCAACTATAGGCGACTACGACCTCCGGGTTTTGCGCGGCGGCTCCTGGGACGGCATCGACTACGTCTGGTACTCGCGCGTCTCCGTTCGCTTCAGGTACGTTCCTTCTAACTGGTCCCTCAATCGCGGCTTTCGTTGTGCTCAGGACTAATCTTTTTTAGCCTTTTTGCTTTTAATCTTTTATCCTTTGTGGGGGTGCAGGGGGCGGAGCCCCCTGCTCTCCGAAAAAATTTTAGAATAGGGGTGATGCGGGATTTCAAGTGAAGCTGTAGCGCTGGAAAAAGCGTATGTCATAACCAAATGGCTGATGGAACGCGCCTCAGCCCCGCACGCGCGATAATGTTAACCGTTCACGGAATACTCGCGGAGAACCTTTTTTGCAAAAAAGGTTCTCCGCACCTCTCCAAAAAACTCCCTATGTTTGGAGGATTCTCTGGTTTTGCGGGTTACAAGCGGCTGATATGCCGCTTGTAACCCGCAAAAAATGGCTGGAGTATATCATATAAAGTTTTTCGGTAGAGGTTTGGAGACCCCATTTTTTCAAAAAGGGGGTCTCCATGCTCTTGTCGTGAACGCTTGCCGATAATGTTAAGAAAAGGCAAGCAAGATTCTTCGCTTCGCTCAGAATGACAAGCATTTATGAGCCTGGCTAAAAACTCGTAAACGATTGTGACGATGTTACAATAATACCTCATGGTTAGCGATTATGATGCCGCATTGTTATAGAAAATACATTGTCATTCGGCAACTCGACAGTTCGTGGACAGGCTCTAATGCGAATCATACCATACCGCCATCATAAGCTATAATTACCAACTGATGCAATTCAGTTTTCACTGGCTTAGCCTCTATGCTGTTTACTTAAGATAATAACATCTGTATTCGAAAGCCCCTCCTGACTTCATGTCTCATAGAATCCGGGGCATCGTCCCGGAATGACAGCTTAAGTAAACAGCATTGGGCTTACCATACAAGGATAGTTTGATCGGAGAGAATTTGCTCCGGGGTCATTCATTCTCTTCGGGTCTAATTCCACGCCGCTTGCGGGGTATCATAAGATGCACACGTTCATATTCGCCGCAAGCAGCGAAGAATTGTACTATTTCGGATGGCGAAAGCCAGAAATATTATCAACAAGGATGTTTCACAAAGTATCCAAAAGAAGGAAGCGCCCGCAAAAAAGCCCCCGATGTATCTCGCGGGGGCTATAAATTCCGGTTACTTCGGTATGATCTATTATTTCCACGGCTCGGATCTGTAGTACCCGCTTTTCATTTGGGCGATATCCAGTACGTTGATCACCTTATCGTTGTTAATATCATAAAAGATGCTTGAATTGGGATCAGAAGCATAGGTGGTCTTGAGCATGTTGCAGTAATTGCATTTAGTATCATCTACCATGCACGTGGCGATCGCCTGAGTGTAAGCACATAAATACACTTTTGCGAGCACTGCGATGTCTAATGCGTTGATACTACCATTGTTGTTGAAATCACCGGCATAGATGTCACCGCATACTACGGTTGATGATCCTGCGTCTGATACCGTGATGCTGTCGCATTCGGTACCGAGATAATAATCTTTGTCCATCCTGATCTTGTATGTGCCAGAAGACAGGGCAAGCGAATATACACCAGTGGAATCCGTTATAGCATCAGGAGTCACGCCCTCCCCGGGGATTTTTCCCACATAGATGCCAATACCGGACTGTGGCGCACCGCCTTTTCTGGCTGCCGTACCGAATACGCTTGTGCCGTTGGACACCGCGAATGTCTGCGATGTGCCGGCGACCACGACAATCGTGGTCTTGGCCGCTACATTTGTGGCGACTTTTTTCTTTGTGGTCGTAGCCATTTCAGCCGTGGTGAAGGAGGTGAGTTCCTTGGTGTCGGGATTGACGACGGTGAATGTGTAACCATTGTAGAACGATGAAGGGTCTACCTCGACATAGAGGTCTGTACCGGTTTGCTCCACTTCTACATCTATCGCCCAGGCTTTGCCGTTCGTTGCGGCGCTCGCAAGCGAAAGGCTGCGGGCTGCCTTTTTGGAGTCTTCTGTCACGATATATGCGTTGACTCTGGCGTCATCATCGCTATTGGTGATATTTTTTCCCGGCAGCGACGGTGGTTTCAGGAGCTCGGTTGCGACCGGCCCCTGACCCACGACGATGGGCATGAGGTCTTTTACCTCTGTCCCTGCCGCTCCGCCTGATGGCTGGGTCGAAAAGAGTAGCGATGCGGACCAGTTGGTCTCTGTACCGGTACCGGCTTGCGCGGCCATTGCCATGAATGCGCAGAACGCCGTTGTCGTGAGTGCTGTTATCAGTTTTTTCATATTGACCACCTTATCTCATGTTGGCGTCAGAATGTATATGCTCAATTCAATTATACCACCAACACATCTTTCGCCATATAATTTTTAAAAAAAATAGGTGTGCTTTTCATCACGCAATTTTATTATAATCAGTATTGGTTCGGTGGCAAATGATTTTTTGGGGGAGAATGATGATGGACAATGACAACCTCAACGGCAATAAGCTCCGCGTTTTGTCATTTTTGACGATATTCCTACTCACATTGCTTGCCTGTGTGAGCATCCAGGCGGCAGATGTTGGGAAATATTCCAGGCTCGTCCTCGAAAAGTACAATGCCAGAAAAGTCCTGATAATCAACGGTGATGACCTCGGCATGAATGAGTGGGTCAACGAGGCTATAGTTAAGGGATTCGACAGTGGATACCTGACGAGTACGAGTTTTATGGTTTCATTCCCTTATGCAAACGAAGCTATGGGCATTATCAGGACACGCCCGGATATGGATGTAGGAGTACATCTCGTACTCGGAAGCGATGAGGGCAATTACGGCACGCGCGTGCGCCCTCTTGCGCCGCCCCAGGCTGTCGTTTCGCTACTTGACTCCGATGGCGCGTTTTTCGACGGCATCCCCAATCCGGCCAGGATGAAGAAGAAGGATGTGGAGGCGGAACTCACCGCGCAGCTCGACCGCGCCTTCGCTCTCGGTGTAGATGTCACCCATTTCGACTGTCACAGAGGATTTTACCATTCTTACGATCCCAACATGCTGTCGGTGGTTTTTTCGCTCGCTCGCAAGTACCGGCTGCCGATCCGGTGGGTGGGCAAACCGGCCGACCCCATGCCTGCCTCGAAGGGCATCGCCGTGCCCGATCGTTTTTTCGCCATCGACATCCCGGGTCCATTCGAAGAGAAAAAAGCGAAGCTCCTCACCATTATCTCCACCATGCCCGACGGCGTTTCCGAATTGCTGCTGCATCCCGGCGCCGGCGCCCCTGGTGACTCTGACCGCCTCAACCGGCAGACACATCTCGATCTGCTGCTCGACAAGGATGTGCAGGCCGCCATAATGGACAACGGTATAAAACTGCTCGGCTACCGCGCGCTGCGTGATGCGATGCGGGGCGAATAGTCCCACACACCAGTGTTTGCCAGGCACCATCAGTTTTGTTATAACGTTGTTAAGTGAGAAGTGGAGTTTTTATGGTCAATAATACAATCGACCCGGCAACCGACGCATTTCTCAAACGTGCCGACACAAATAATGAAACCTTCAATTTCGTCTCGCACATTTTCGGCTTTGCCCTTTCGGTCGCCGGCCTCGTGGTGTTGATCGTGCTTTCGGCGCGAGAGCCCTACCCTGCATTGCGCATCGTGTCGTTTTCCATCTACGGCGCGACGCTCTGCGCGCTGTATCTGTGCAGTTCGGTCTATCACCTGCTGTGCAGGCTGAGGCTGCGGGGCGCTCTGGCATTTCAGCGGGTCGACCACAGCGCCATCTATCTGCTCATAGCAGGATCATACACCCCGCTCTGCCTGCTCGTCATCAGAGGCGGATGGGGCTGGTCGCTGCTCGGCGTGAGCTGGGGACTCGCATTCGTGGGCATCGCTCTCAAGATATTCCTCAAAAACGCCGACGATGTTTTCAGCTATTCGCTCTATGGCATCATGGGCTGGCTCGCGCTCGTGGCCATCGTGCCGATCTGCCGTACCTTCAGCATAGCTCAAATATTGCTGCTGGTTTCCGGCGGCATTGCTTACACTGCGGGCGCGATACTGCTCGCGTTCAAAAAACCCGCCATCCGCCCCGGCGTTTTCAGCTATCACGAACTCTGGCACATCTTTGTCATGCTCGGCAGCATCATGCACTTCTTCCTCATGTTGCTGATCGTCGTCTGATTTCGCCGTCCAGGCCATTTCCCGATTGCCTTTCACATCACATAATTGACTATGCGGCGCGCGCAGTGTTATCATGCTGACACACACGGGGCCGACTCGCCGCGCGAGCCAAAGACCGCCGCCCCGCATCCGGGGTTTCCCATGCTTGCCGCCACCTCTTACAAATTCAGAAATCACACGGCGCCCAACCGGTTCGCCGCACTTCCGATGGAAGCCAATGACGCCGCTCCCGACGGCTCGCCTACCGCTCTCACAGTCTCGCGATACGCCGCGCTCGCCGCCGGAGGCTGGGGCCTCATTTTCATCGAAGCGGTAGCCCCCGCGCCCGATGCCAAGGCACGCCCTCAGCAGCTCATGCTCACTGCCGGCAACGCCCCTGCATTTGCCCGGCTCGTCGACGCAATAAAATCAGCCGCCGATCCCGCACCAGTCGTCATACTCCAGATCAACCATGCAGGCCGCTATGCAATCACACCATTCGTCCCCACATCCGATCCATTCCGCATGCGACCAGGCCAGCAGGATTTGCCGCTTGCGACCGATTCAGAACTCCTCGCCGCCCGCGATTCACTCGCCCGGCTCGCACTTCTCGCCGCCACGGCCGGCGTCGACGGCATCGACGTCAAATGCTGCCACGGCTATCTGCCCATGGAACTCCTCGCGCCCTCCAACGAACGTCCCGGTTCGTTCGGCGGCTCATTCGACAACCGTGCGCGATTTGTCCTCGACCTTTTCAAAACCGTACGCGAAGCCCTGCCCTCCCACATAGTCGGCTCGCGCGTTTCTCTCTACGAAGGCTACCTGCGCGGGTTCGGCGTGTCGCCCTGCGACCCCGATATTTTCGACCCCGCCGAGCCAGCCGCACTGCTCTCACGGCTCACCAGCCTCGGTGCCGACTTTCTCTGCGAAACCGCTGGCAACCCGTACATCAACCCCGAAGTCTCACGCCCCGCGCGCAAGCAGCCGCTATCATTCACCGACCGCCATCACGACCTCGCGCGCTGGGCAAAATCACAATCTCCCTCACTCGCCGTGATGAGCGCGGGATACACCATCCCCGGCCCCTCGTTCATCGACCGGGCCGAGTCCGCCCTCTCTGCCGGACATGTCGATTTCATCGGATTCGGCCGCCAGACCTTCGCCGATCACGAACTTCCCCGCAAGGTCCTTAGCGGCGACATATCCTCAGTCCGCTTCTGCGCCGGATGCGCCACCGGCGGCTGCCCCGCTCTCCTGCGCTCGGGCGCCATAGTCGGCTGCACCGTCTATAAGAAGGAATACCGAGATATCCTTCGCTCACTGAATAATTCAAAATGATTTACACCCGACACAACCGAAAGGGGCTTAACAACATGACATTCGATCTCGAAGGCATTTTTCCTGCAACCGTTACCCCCATGAACGCCGACGCCGAACTCGACATCCGCCAGCTCGACTCCTACATCGACTGGCTGCTCACATTCGACGGACTCAAGGGCGTCGCGGTCAACATGGACACCGGCGAAGGGCCACACCTCACCGACGGCGAACGTGCCACCATCGTCCAACGCTTCAAGTCACGCGTCAAAGGCAGATTCCCCGTCTTCGCCGGACTCAGCGCAAGATACAACCGCGAAGCTGCCGATCAGGCTGCCATGTATCGCGAAGCCGGCGCCGACGGACTCGTCGTGTTCCCCATCCCCGTCTATTCCGGCACCAATCTCGACCCCCGCATCCCCTTCGACTACCACAAAACCATCGCCGATGCTTCCGGCCTCCCCATTATCCTTTTCCAGCTCCAGAAAGACCTCGCAGGCGTGATCTTCGACGAACCCACCCTGCGCCAGCTCGCGGCCATCCCCGAAGTAATCGCTCTCAAGGAAGCCTCCTTCGACGCCGTCACATTCGTCGAAACAGCCGCCATCATGTCGCGCCTCGACCGCAAAATCACACTGCTCACCGGCAATGACAACTTCATCTACGAATCCCTCGTCCTCGGCGCGCGCGGCGCGCTCATCGGATTCGGCACCATCGCCATCGCCGAACAGATCGAAATGTGCGCGGCGACCCTCTCCGGCGACTTCGCGCGCGGCTCCGCTCTCTGGCAGCGCATCCGTCCGCTCGAAGAAGCCATTTTCGCACGCCCGGTCCGCGACTACCGCGCGCGCATGAAAGCATCTCTCGTCATGCTCGGCGTCATCAAAAATTCCGTCATGCGCCAGCCCCTGCTCGAAATCACCGACCCTGCCGAAAAGGAAATCCTCCGCGCCGCTCTCCAGCAGGCCGGTCTGCTCTGAATTTTATAGCTATAAGCTTCAATATTGTTAAATAGGAATGATGGAGTATTTTGCAGTAATGTAGCAACAATATGAACATATGAATTGCTCGACTTGGTCAATAAATGCGGTATAATGTTTTTGATCATGCCAGAAATGTGTTATTCGTTTGAAAACATTCAGGAGGCATAGTATGCCATTTTGTACTACATGCAAAAACATATTTGCAAAACCCGCAACTAAAACACCCGGTACAGGCTGCTTAGAATTGTTTTTGTGGATAATGTTCATTCCAATTTTTTGCATACCTGGTATTATATATTCGATTTGGCGAATATCTTCTCGAAAGAAAATATGCCCACACTGTGGTTCTGAACTTATTGTTCCTGAAACATCTCCTGCAGCTCAGCAATTCTTACAAAATATTAACAATAGCTCTCACACATAAAATTGACGTTTATTTCTTCTTATCTCCCTCCCGAATGGAAGCCAATGACCAGCAAATCAAAATACAAAGTAGCCGTAGTCGGATGCGGGCGATTCGCCGAACCCGGCCATATCGCCTACTACCGCATGCACCCGCAAGTCGAATTCGCCGCCCTGTGCGACTCACGTGAAGAAGTCGCCGCCAAGATGGCCCGCCGCTACGGCGTCCCTCAGATATTCACCGACTACGAAGAAATGCTCGACACCGTCCGCCCCGACGCCGTCAGCATCTGCACCCCTACATTCCTGCACCCGCAGCACGTCATCGCCGCCGCCAGCCGCGGCATACACGTCCTGTGCGAAAAACCCATGGCTCCCACCATCGAAGACGGCGAACGCATGATAGCCGCCTGCCGCGACGCGGGCGTCGTGCTCCACGTCGGCTACCACAAACGCTGCGACCGCGGCATCCACCACGTCCGCGACCTCATCAACTCGGGTAATTACGGCGACTGCTATCAGGCCGAATTCGTCTGGAACGGACTCATCACCTATGGCAACGTGCCAATCGTCAACCGCGCCATGGACCTCGCGCGCCGCGCCGGCCGCTCGACCGAATCCTTCTCGCCCGGATGGCGCACCGCCGACCCACGCTGCCCGGGCGGCATCTTCGAAGTCATCTGCCACCTCATCGACACCGCCCTGTGGTTTTTCGGACAGCCCGTCCGCGTGCAGGGCCAGCTCCGCACTCTCGAATCCGGCTCGGCAAAACCAGATCACGCAGCCATCCTCCTCACAGCTCCCTCAGGCGTCATCTCCTACATCCGCATGAGCCGCCACACCCTTTCTCTCGCCGAAGAAGACTACGGCTATTTCCAGTGCTCCGGCGGCAACCTGCGCTACAGCACTACCTCCTCACGCACACCGTTCCTGCCGGCCAGGGTCACGACCGAACTCGACACCGGACTCTTCGGCATGCGCAAACCCGTCTCCCTGCCCCCTGCTCTTACGCCACGCGCCTTCACGCACTACCGCAAGATCGACAACTTCCTGCGCGCCACGCGCGGACTCCTCGACCCGGCAGAGTCCGGCACCGCTGCTACCGGCGAAGACGCCCTCGCCGTCGACCGCATCGTCGCCGAACTGTTAAGGGAAAATGGATAGATCGTTGTATGAATTATTGTTTTTTTTCAGATCGTATCTGCTCACCCAATCCATCTACTGATCAAAACCGCCTACGCCGCATACCATTCAGCGAGCTTCGTGACTGCGTCGATGACTGACTGTGTGTCGGCGGCTGTCATTTTCGGGAACAGCGGAACGGTGATGATCGAAGCGCCAGTGGCATCGCAGACAGGGTAATCGGCCGGATTTTTACCGAGTGCTTCCACACAGTACGGATGGCGATAGACAGGCGTGTAGTGGAGGTTGGCGAAAATGTTCTCGGCACGTAGCGCGGCGAGGATATGATCGCGATCGACACGCAGCGCGCCTTCGCGCAGCCGTATTACATAAAGGTGCCATGCGGATTTCGCGTCTGCGGTGACGACAGGAGTGGCGATGGCGTCAAGAGTGGAGAAAGCCTCGTCATAGCGGGCGGCAATGGCGGTGCGCAGAGCAGTGAAGTGGTCGAGGCGTTTGAGCTGGGAAATGCCGAGCGCGGCGGAAATCTCGTTCATGTTGTATTTATAGCCGAGGGCTTCGACATCATAATGCCACGGGCGGGGGCTGGATGCGCGTTTGTAGGGATCGTTGGGTATGCCGAAATACGCGAGCGAGCGGATACGGTCCGCGAACGCGGTGTCATGGGTGGTGATGACGCCGCCTTCGGCTGTGGTCATGTTTTTGATGGGATGGAAGCTGAAGCAGGTAGTGACATCGAAGGCGCCTATTTTTTTCCCTTTATACTCAGCGCCGGCGGCGTGCGCGCCGTCTTCGATGATGATGAGTCCGTGCCTGCGGGCTATCTCCATGATGGGGTCGATGTCGACTGGGTTGCCAGCGTAGTGGACCGGAATGATGGCCCTGGTGCGTGGGGTAATGGCAGCTTCGACGGCTGCGGGATCGATATTGTATGTGTCGGGCCTTATGTCGGCGAAAACCGGTGTCGCGCCAGCATGGATGATGGCAGCGGTCGTGGCGATAAATGTCAGCGGCGTGGTGATGACTTCGTCACCGGGGCCAATACCGGATGCGACGACCGACACGTTGAGCGCCGATGTGCATGAGTTGACGGCGGCTGTGGCAGCCGCGCCTGTGTATTCCGCGAAGTCTTTTTCGAAAACGCGCACTTTGGGTCCTGTCGTGAGCCAGTCGGACTGTAGCGTGTCGACGACGGCGTCGATGTCGCACTGTTCGATCCATTGGGTGGAATATGGCAGGACCCTGTCGCGGACTGGTGTGCCGCCTTCGATTGCGGGTTTGCTCATAGCCATCGCGTATCTCCTTTTTCGATAAGGGAAGTAAGCCACTCGGAAGTCTTTTCGAGGCCAGTGCGCAGATCGGTTTTCGGCCGCCAGCCGAGGAGCGAGGCGACGAGGTCGTAATTGCCGCAGAGTTTCATGATTTCGCTCTGCGGGTGGATATGTTTGACATGTTTGATTTTCGCTCCGGGGTTGGCGGTGGGCAAAGTGAGTGTGAGGGCGGCGAGGTCATTGACCGTGATATCCGAACCGGTTGCGGCGTTGATGATGCGGCCGTAGCATTTTTTCGAACTGACGGCGCGGAGGATGAAATCGGCGCAGTCTTCGACATAGAGCAGGTCGCGGGTCTGCCTGCCTGTGCCGTAGATGTTGAGGTTTTCGCCCTTGATATGCTTCGAGAGGAAGATGGAAACGACACCGCCTTCGCCCGATGCTTTCTGGCGGGGGCCATAGGTATTGAAGGGGCGCATGACGACAGTGGGCATGCCGTATGCGTGAAAGTAGGAGACAGTGAGATTTTCGCCCGCGAGCTTGGCCGCGGCATAGGGTGAGCGAGGGACGGCAGGATGAGTTTCGGCGATGGAGCCGGAAGGCGCGGAGAGATCGTAGACCATGCAGGTGCTCATAAATGCGAATTTCGCCCCTGCTGCGCGGCAGGCTTCGAGGAGATGGAATGTGCCGGTGACGTCGGATCTGAATGTGTCGCAGGGATCGTCGATGCTGTGTTGCACGTTGATCTGTGCCGCGAGATGGACGCAGATATCTGGTTTGACACGCGAGACGATTTCAGCCGTACGTCGCGAATTGGCCACATCGCATTTGATGACATCGAGGATGCGGGAGTCGTTTCTAAAGGATTCGAGATTGGCCTTCGAGCCGTTCGAGAAGTTGTCGAGGATTACGATATTGCAGGAAGTATCTGCGAGAAATGCTCTGACGGTCCAGCTTCCGATGAAGCCCGCGCCGCCTGTGATGAGGATGGTTCCGCCCTTCATGGTGTCTCCGTTCGGCAGTTAGTGTTGGGTTGGGCGCGCACGCCCGCTATTTCAGATAGTAGGATAGCACATTGGCGCTTAATTGAGGAAATGTTTTACAAAGGTGCTTTGTGTAATAGAATTATCAGAACGGCAAACACAAACAGGAAGGCCGGATTGCCGCATCCGGACGGGAGTCGATGATGAAGATACTACTGATAATGCCACGCCGGGAATTCGACCGCTATCTCATGGATGCGTGCTCACGGTCGCTGCAGCACGCGGGACATGCCACGGCGGTTTTTGACGCGCTCAGCATGGAGGCCAGCCATAAGCGCGCCGTGACGGGCGGAGATGTTGAACTCTTTCTGAAAAACAATCCCGGCGACATGATCCTTTCGGTCAATCTCGATGTAGTGAAAGAACACACCGGTTGCTTCAAAGAGACAGCGCTGCCGCTCGCGGCATGGTTCACGGAAGACCCGGCGGCGCACCGTGCAGGCGATTTCTCCCCGGACACGGTCAGTTATTTCTGCGCCGACCGGACATTCTGCGACACGCTCACGGCTATGGGATACAGTTCCGAATTCCTGCCGCTTGCCGTCAATACGGCAAAGTTCAGGTATTATTCGCACCACTACGTGTGCTACCACGACATGGTTTCATTCGTCGGATCAAGCAACAGCGGCGGCTACCGCGCAAGGGCATCGGCCTTGTGCGCGGAACTCCCCGGCGCAGCGGCATTTCTCGATGAAACAGCTGGCAAGGCAGCTACCGACCGCAGTTATGACTTCGCAACCGCTATCAGCGAAAAGTACGCTTCTGCCGACCCCGCGCTGCTCGCCGCGGCACGCATGGTCGTTGCATCCGAAGCCACATTCCGCAGGCGCACGGCACTGATGATGAATTCCGGCGAAAATGTCGCGGTATTCGGCGACAGCGGCTGGACGACGGTAGCCGGCGGACTCGGCCGGATGGTGGAAAACGTCACATACGGCGCCGCCCCCGGTATCTACACCCGCACCATCATCAATCTCGACCTCCGCTCATTCCTGCTGCCGACAGCACCCGGCACACGGTTTTTCGACGCTCCCTCTGTCGGCGCGTTTATCCTCGTCGAAGACAGTCCAGGACTTCACGAACTATTCACCCGCGACCAGGATTTCATCGCCTTTTCTTCCGAAGATGAACTGAAAGAACAGATCAAATATTACTCAAAATACGAATCACAGCGACTGCGCGTCACAGCCTCGGCCCGCGAAAAAATCCTCGCCGCACACACCTATAAGCATCGAATCGCATCGATCATGCACACCATGAAAGGCCTGTGACTTACACAACCGACAATCACATGCCGCACCCGGCAACATCGGTTGCAACCGTTGCCAGACGGAAAAACCTGTGCCCACTCAGCATTTTTTACAAGAAGATGCAATAATATACATCAAGGAGGAAAACGGAGAAACCACGGCGCGACTGAACCCCCACTCCAATAGTCCCCACACTCTCTCCGTCCCACACTCACACATGGACAAGATCACATTTCAGGAACTCATCATGCGCCTCCAGCGCTTCTGGGCCGACTACGGCTGCGTCATCGCACAACCCTTCGACAACGAGGTCGGCGCCGGCACATTTCATCCATTCACATTCCTCAAGGCCATCGGCGACGATCCCTGGAAAGTCGCCTACGTGCAACCCTCGCGCCGCCCCGCCGACGGCCGCTACGGCGAAAACCCGCTCCGCCTCCAGCACTACTTCCAATATCAGGTCATCCTCAAACCCTCACCAGACGACGTACAGGACATCTACCTCAAAAGCCTCGAAACAGTCGGACTCTCTCTCAAGGATCACGACATCCGGTTCGTCGAAGACGACTGGGAATCACCCACTCTCGGCGCATGGGGACTCGGCTGGGAAGTCTGGCTCGACGGCAACGAAATTACCCAGTTCACCTACTTCCAGCAAGTCGGCGGTGTCGACTGCACCAACGTATGCGCCGAAATCACCTACGGACTCGAACGCATCAGCATGTACATGCAGGGCGTCGACAGCGTCTACGACCTCACATGGACCGGCGACCTCAAATATGGCGACATCTACCACGAAAACGAGCGTCAGCAATCCTACTACAACCTGCAATACGCCGACATCGAAGGCCAATTCAAAATGTTCGATATCCACGAAGCCGAAGCCAAACGCCTCCTCGGCCTCTCACTCGTGCTCCCCGCCTACGACCGCGTCCTCAAATGTTCGCACTGCTTCAACCTGCTAGACGCTCGCAACGCCATCAGCGTCACCGAACGACAGAACATGATAGGCCGCGTCCGCGAAATCGCCAGCGGCTGCGCCCGCCAGTACAATGAATATCTCAAAGTCAACGCAAAAGGCGGACAGTGGTCCGTAGGCCCAAGAGAAGACAAAAAAACAGATCCGGCCAAATAAGCCGCCCGGACTCCCCGGGTTTCCCCGATTCGAGCATCTTTCCGGAGAGACATTTCCTCAATAAAAACCCGCCTCTCCGGGCTTTGCCCGGCTCGCATAACCCCACATCACTATTTCATGGTTTACCAGAAAAACATTGAAATATTATATGAAATATCAATCGAATTTCCCAACGTATGGTTATGGTCTGCCGGGATGATCTGGTGTACCATCCGAAAACAATAAAAAACTTTTTGACACGGATTTCACGGATAGCTCATGACTGTTTTTCGAAGGGGCTGGGGTTATCCCCGCCTGATACAAGGCTGCTCTATCGGGTCGCTTCGATAAATTGTGGTAGGGAATTTCTGTTGATATTCAGTATATATGAGAGGTGCGGAGGACCTTTTCTGCACAAAAGGTCCTCCGCGAGTATTCCGTGAACGGTTAGGAATTATTTCCATACTGAGCGAATTTAGCGCGACCGGCATCGGTAGCGGCGAAGCTGAGGACAAGAGAGCCGTCGATGATCCGCGGATTGTCCGCCTCGACGAGTCCCACTGCGCGGAGGGCCATGAGATGCGACTCGACAGTCGAAAGGTTGAGCTGTTTTTCGCCGCCGTACGAGGGGGCGAGCCTTTCGACGATCTGCGCGGGGGAGAGCGCCGCGGTGGTGGTTTCGCGGAGTACGGACATTTTCAGGGGCAGTTGCGTGGCGGACAAGGTTGACACCTCCTCGGGTCAGTTGTTTCTGAGCTTGAGCAGTTCTCCGGGATTGCTGATGATGAGAAGTGTGCCGGTGGTGATGGCGGCAGCGCCGCCGATGATAAATGGAGTGAGGCGGAATTCCATCAGGCCCAACCGGGTCAGTACGACACTGTAGACGATGCTCCAGATGACATAGGTGACACTGAGAGCCATGGCGCGTCCGACACCAGTCATGTTCATCGCACGATACCACGAGAAGTATGACAGGCCGCCAGCGAGAGCGGTGGCAGCGATGAGGAGAGTGGTTTTTTCAGGGACGGCAGCGGCGAGAAATCCCATGCCGCCGATGGCCGGGACAATGATGATCATGTATGCGAGAAAAGAGACGGCTTCCCGGATGTTGATGGCGATGTCGGGGTCGATGAGGTCCATGCCGTAGGTGGAGAGTACGCTTTCGAGCCCCCAGCCGACAGCGGCCATACAGGCGAAAGCGACGCCGAGATAGAAGTGTGGAGCGTTGCCAGATGGTGGCTGCCACCCGACAATAATGGCTCCCGTGACGCTTAACGCAATGCCTGCCCACGCGCGTGGCGAGATACGTTCCTTGAGGAAAAACATGGCGCATACCGACCCGAGAGCAGGATAGATCGCGGATATGGACATCGCGTAGGCTGGGCCGGCATGATTGATGCCCAGCAGGTAGCCGGTCATGCCTATGGGGCCTCCGCAGAGTGCCGCGATACATACGACCTTGCCGGGTCTGGTAGCGAGCGTGCGGCGAAATTCCCGGAATTTGCCGGATGAAATATTAATGATAAATAGCCACAGTGCGGCGAACCCGTCATGGATGGCAGCGGCTACGATGGGAGCGATGAGCATTGAAACCTTTGCGTCGTTGAACGGCGCCATGCCAAGCACGATGCCGAGAAGTACCCCGTCGAGTCCCCAGAGCGCGCCGGTGAATCCCCCCCATGCGAGGCCACGCCGGGCGAAGGAGAGTTCGGCCTTTTCCCTGAGTAGCTGGATGCTGTTTGTGGTCATGAGGATATCTCCGGTGTGAGGTCAGCCTTTGTCGGCTCTGGCCTGTTTTTCGATTTCCCTGATGAGCGCTGGCAATTTGCGGAGCGCAGAAAAGATGCGCATGGTTTCGCGGTGCGGTGCGGCGGGAAATCCCGAGTAGATGACTTTCGGGGGGACATCGGTCATGACGCCGGCTTTGCCGGTGATGAATGTCCATGATCCAACGCTGAGATGATCGCCGATGCCAGCCTGGCCGGCGATGGTGACATTGTCTCCGATTGTCGAACTCCCGGCGATGCCGGCCTGTCCGCAGATGATACAGTTTTCGCCGGTTTTGACAT
The DNA here is from genome assembly GCA_964595945.1 of uncultured bacterium. Taxonomy (GTDB): domain Bacteria; phylum UBP15; class UBA6099; order UBA6099; family JAJRTR01; genus CAZQSL01. The sequence continues at coordinate 62,777 of CAZQSL010000001.1, read as the reverse complement.
TGTGGCCGATCTGTACCTGATTGTCGAGTTTGGTGCCTGAGGCGATGAACGTGGAGCCGAGAGTGGCGCGGTCGATAGTGGTGTTGGCGCCGATTTCCACGCGGTCGCCGATGACGACGTTGCCGACTTGCGGCATTTTGACTTTGGCGGCTCCTTCTTCGACAAATCCGAATCCGTCCGCGCCTATGACGACGCCGCTGTGGATGATTGCGTCTGTGCCTACCCTGCAGCGGTCGAGGATGGTCACTTTCGGGTGAAGCAGTGAGCGTGCGCCGATCGAAGCACCTGCGCCGATGTGGCATCCGGGGGAAATAACGGAGTCCGCTGCAACAGCCGCATCGTCGCCGACGAAGCAGAGTGCGCCGATGGAGGCCGTTGGATGTATATTGGCGGATGGTGATATGACAGCAGTGGGGTGTATGCCGGGGGCAGGCCGGATGACGGGATAAAGTGCGCGGAGGGCTGCGAGAAATGCTTTTCGCGGGTTGGCGACCCTGATGAGAGTGTGATCATGGACATCGGCGGTAGATGCGCACAGGACAGCCGCGGGGGCGGATCCTGCGAGTTTGTGGGCATCTTTTTGTTTTTCGAGGAAAACAAGGGTGCCGTCTTCGATGGCGTCGATGGAGCTTGCGCCGTAGATAAGCGATTGCGCGTTTCCTTCCACGGTGCCTTCGAGCTGTGCTGCGAGTTGGCTAACGAGCATTTGTGTCTCCGTCGCTGGTGAATTTTGAGGTATCATTGTGAGTGCCCCGTTTATGCTGCGAGCCGAAAAACATGGCTTGAGCGAGATCTCTGGTAAGATCACGCGAGTTGCGGCCGCATGTGGGCCAGGGGCTGATGACGACAGTATCGATTTTTTTCGAGGCGGCGATGGCGGGGGTTTTTCGCTGGAGACGCCGGTAGAATTCTTTTCTGTGTTTTGATTCGATGGTGGCGAAGGACTGCTTCGTTTGGTTATTTGCGTGTTTCAAATTATGTTGCGAAAGTGTTGATGGAAATGTCAGAGAGGCGATTTCGCGGCGGATGGAGTCGATATGGTTGCGTTGTGAAGTGATTTCGGCGCTGGCGACTGCCTGAGCGTTGCTTGCGCTTGCCGCTACTGATGATGCGTACTGTTCTTCGAGAAGGGAAAGCTGTGCGGAAAGCTCGGCGCGGAGTTTTTCGGCACCGGCGGAAAAGTCGGCAGCGGATCTCGCGATATGGTCCTGATTGGTGCGAGCGATAAGGTTTCGGTATTCGCTGGCCTGAGACTCCAGGCTGTTGAGCCGTGTGGCAGACATGACGAGCGGGTCGCGGCTGAGGACGTTGAGTTTGAGTTCGAGATTCATGAGATCGAATCTGATTTGCGAAAGATCTGGGGGGGGCTGTGATGAGATGTCATGGTAAAGAGACTCAAGCCGTTGCTGATATGAAGTAGCGACAGATGAGCGCTCGGTGTCGAGGAGGCGCTGGGCTTCGCCGGTATCGTTGTGGACGGTGGCAGCGGATTCTTCAGTCGAAAAATGTGAAAAAAGCGCCTGCCTTTCGGCAAGCGCCTGTGCGTATTTGCTGGATTTGGTTTGAGATGCGGGAAATGATCTTTCCGGAAATGTTTTTGAAAAGAGATCATATCTGGCATTTTCGATAGTTACAAATTCCCTGGATTGAGAGAAGAGTGTAACGGCGTCGACAGTGCCGATGACGGAAGCATGAGTTTTTTTGTCGTGCTTGACGTACAGGGCGGCGGAGAGAGCCGCCGCTGAAAAGATGAGGAGAGCTATGTACGCAAGGTTCTTCATTTTTTTGGAGGTGCGGCAGGCTGGGCCGGCGCTGCAGTGGGGGCGGCTCCGGGTTGTTGTTTGCCGAGGTAGTCGATGACATTTTGTGTAAGGTCGACACCGCCAGCGAGTACGGCTGAGCGGTCAAGTACGACATCGGTGCCTTCCTGAGCGGCGACCTTTTCCATTGCGGAATGAACCTGTTCGACGATGGGCGTCCATTTGCGGTTGCGGAGGTCTTCCATCTGGGACTGGTATGAAGCTTCGGCTTCTTCGATCATTTTCTGTATTTCCATCTGGGATTCCTTGGGCAGGAGGGAGGGGTCGCCGGTGCCGAATTTTGCGGTGATTTTTTCGCGGAGGGCGTCTTCATTTTTTTTCTGGAGCTGGCCGAGCTCGTTGTGCACTGCGATTGCCGGGGCGTAGGCTTCGAGGATGGAGTCGGAGTCGACATAGCCGACTACATGGCTGCCGGCGACAGCTTTGCCGGATTGGAGGTAGATGATGCCTGCTGCTACGGTGAGGATGATTGCGATACCCGGTATCAGGGTTTTCCACATTCTGTTCATTACTTTATTGCTCCTTTCGATATTGGCGGGGATTATAGGTTGGCATTGAACCTGAGCCATGTGGTATCTTCGAAGTCCGTGACGAGGTCGATGCTGTAGAAGTCATGGGCTTTGAATGAGATGGAGCCTTCGGTATCGTGCCGGTCGTCTTCGACGACATTTTTTTCGATTGAGATGGAGATGTCTTCCGTGATCGTGTAGGTGGCCCAGAATCGGTCGAGGCCGTCGATCAGGTTGCGGCCGCCGGCGATGTAGATGTTGCCGAAGTGTTCGCCTATGCCGATGTTGAACTGAAGGTCGAGCGGGCCTGGGAAGAGGTTGATTTCGGTGAACAGCTCGTTGCGTTTTCCGAGGAAAATGCCGAGATGCGCTTCGGCGTCGGGGTTGTTTTCCTCTTTTCCGATAGAAAACTTCACGCGGGCGAAACCGTGATATTTGGTGGAGTTGACGGTATAGCTGACAGTGGCCTTTTTCTGCAGATAGAGTCGAACGTAGTATTTTGAGGCGCCGAGCCGGCGAGCCGAGGAGTTTTCTTCGATGAATTTCAGAAATTGCTGCCGGATGGCGGGTTCTTCTTCTTTAGCGAAAATGATAGGCAGGCCGATGAGATAGTCTGATTTGGACGCGAGGTCAAATTTGAATTGTTCGATCATGAGAGAGGGGAGAGTGACGGAGCGGAATTTCAGGTGGGCGGAGCGGATAGTGGGGGAGTCGGGTCTGAGGGTGACGCTGATGTGGGTGTCAGGTGAGATGGTGACGGTGATATCGTGCGCAAAGCCTGGGAAACGGTCTTCTTTCGCGATTTCGGCGGAGATGATTTCGGTGATGATGGGAGTGGCCCAGCGGGCTGATTCGACCGGGATGCCTGCGAGCGCGGTGTCGATATTCGACGGTACATCGCCGAGGCGCTTCGAGATGATGTCTTTCCAGAACGGATGCACGCCTTCCTGGAGGTTGAGGTCGAAGATCACTTTCTGGATGGTTGCGCCTTCGGGTTCGATGTAGATACTGATGGCGGTGGAGTCACCGACGGCTATTTCGATATCGGTCACGATGAATCCGCTCAGGACCTCGTTGAAGATTTTTTTCATGACCTGCATGAGTGCGTCCTGAAGGGACTGTGCTTCGGAGAGGGATTTTCCTTCGAGCGCTTTTTGGCCGACCTTAAGCACACTCGTGTTGATCTTGTCCATGAGCGGCGCGGGCAGGGGTGTCTGGCAGTGTACCTGCACGGTGACAGCCCTGACAGTGGCGGTCTGGGGCTGGAGTTCGGCTCGTGCCGGCAGTTGCAGGCAGACGATCGAAAGTAAGCACAGTGCGACTGCAGTCGTGATGCGCCCGAAAAAAATAGTCACTAAGTCACCTCCAGAGATCACGGCTTAAAACATGTGTCCGAAGCCGAAGTGAATCTTCGTGTCTTCCGCCGAAAGGGCGTAGGCGTAGTCGAGTCTGACAGGGCCGATGCCGAATTGGGGGATTTTGAGTCTGATGCCGGCGCCGATGGATTTCTGGTATTTCATGGGGGAGAGTTCGAGAGTTTCGCCTTTGCCCCAAGCGTCGCCGGCGTCGGCAAAGATCGCGGCCGAGAGATTGCCGGAAAGGGTGAATCGGTATTCGGCATTGTAAAGGATCATTTTCGTACCCGAGTATTCGTCTTCGTCATAACCTCTGATGGAGTTGACGCCGCCGAGGTCGAAGTATTCGAACGCCGGGATGTCGTCCCACGAGTATCCCATCAGCATGCGGACCGCGATGGTCTGCTTCTTTGTGACTTTGCGGAAGCGGCGGAGATCGAAGCTCATTTTTTCGAAGTCATAGTCACCGCCGAGAAACATGCCGTTGAGTTCGAGCGAAAGAGAGTCGAGGCGGCCAGTGCCGGGGTTAAAAACATTGTCGCGCGTATCTGTCCTGATAGTGCCCGTGATGCTGCGCGAGGAGCCGTCGAGGTAGTCGAATTCTTCGGGGTCGACGTTGATGCGTTCGGCCTTGAGCCCGAGAAAAACCTTTGTGTAATCCGTGCGTGGCCGGCCGACGGTGAATGTGAAACCGGTGCGGCGCTCTTCGTAGTCCGGGGAATAGACGCCGCCGAGTCCATAGTCGAGATTTTCCTTGACAGTGTTGTAAAGGGTAGTTTCGACGCTTGTCTGTTTTTTGTCGAACCAGGGTTCGAAGTATCCGATTTCGAAACTGTCGGCGCTGCCGCCGAATTCGAGTTTTGCGTCGGCCCTACGGCCCTTGCCACGCAGATTGCGGTCGGACACCGAGAGGTAGCCGGTGAATCCGGTGCTGTTGCTGTAGCCCGCGCCGAATCCGTATGAGCCTGTCTGCGACTCTTCGACCTCGATGACGAGCACTACTTCTCCGGGGTCTTCGGCGGCTTCTATGCTTGTGCGCACATCTTCGAAAAACCCGAGGTTATATATTCTCTGGAGGTCTTTGCTGATCTTCTGCGTGTTATATACATCGCCCGGTTTTGTCTTCATCTCGCGGGTGACGACATAGGGCTTTGTCTTGCCGTTGTCGAGTATCTGCGACTGTTCGGGGCTGCCTTCGGGATTTGATTCGTCATCGCCCTTCGAAAAATACGCGACCTTGATCGCCTTGATCACGCCTTCGGAAACGACGATGTGTATCGTCCTGTTTTCGTCCATCCTGGCGTCGATCACCCTGGCGGCGAGATAGCCCTTGGCGCTGTAGTATTTTTCGATCGTCTCGATATCGGTCCTGAGCGTATTGCTGTTGAGCGGTTTGTTGACGACAGACTTCATCTGGTCACGCAGGTCCGCTGCAGGTATTGATTTCGCATCGTCGAAAACAATATCGTTAATTACGGGGTTTTCCTCGACATTGAATGTCACTTTGGCCCCGCCGTCATATTCCGAAAGGCTTGCCTTGACATCTTTTGAAAAATACCCGAGGTCGAAAATCTTCTGCAGATCGATTTCGAGGCTTTCAGTCGAGAGGGGCTCGCCGACTTTGGTCAGGACGGAGGCGAGGATTTCATCGTCAGTGATTTCGTAGTTGCCGGCGACATCGATCGCCTTGACAATCACTTCGTCCTGCGATGTGACTCGTGCCATATCCTCTGCCATGACGGGGGTTGCCGTTACCATGAGCATGAGGGCAAACAGCAGATATGCGCTTCTACAGATTTTCATCTATCTCCTCCAATAGCGTATAAACAGACACATTCTAATATATTATTGGAATTAGTTCTACATTTAATCAATGGCATTTCAAAACATCTCCCTAACGGCCTGTATCTACGCTTACCTGGCGATACTGATATGAGATTGGACAGTCGCGGGTGGATGATGACGCTGGGATGAATAAAGTTTTTCGCGCGGCCGGATTTCCTCGCGGCACCTTGATCATTGACATCAGACATGATTGCGCTACACTATCATTTTTGCCGGAATACCGGTATCGGAAATGAGGTCAACATGATCAGAGAAGGCATCGCTCCCGCGACCTGCGATATCTGCGGCATATCGTTTGCTATCGACCTCTACTCCCGTTGCGAGGAGTGCCACCGTATCTGCTGCCGATCGTGTATGAAGATTTCGTATTCTGTCACCGCGCAAAACCGCCCGGCAGTCTCGCGCGTGCTCTGCTACCACTGTTTTCACCACAAAGATGTCAACCGCATCCACCATCAGCAGCCCCCCACTATGCCATCAGATCGCAAGTGATGAGCGGGGGCGTAATGACGCTGCTCGAGCATCAGCTGCCGGAAATTCCTGCTTTTCGAAAAGATGTCCGTGACGATTATACGAAATATCAATCGAATTCCCCTGTGTATGGTTATGGTCTGTCGAGATGATCTTGCGTAGCATCGGAAAACAATAAAGACTTTCTGACACGGATTAATACGGATAATACAAACATGTTTTCACTATAGCAAGGTTTTTTCCCGGGAGACTTCAATGACAATGGATGGGGAATTTCTATTGATATTCAGTATATTCTGTAGCAGTTTTTATCATTCCGAACTATCCTGCTGGTATCATGCCTGCCTGCAAAAAAAAAGCTCCCGCGTGGGGAGCTTCAGGGGGTATACTGATCGCAACTTTGCGGGCTATCGCCCGTAAAGATGAGAACTGGTTTGGGTACTGCCTGTCTGCCAGCCGGAATCTGACGGAGAGTCCGGAGCGTTTGTCGGAAAAGTTCAATATTCGCCCGAGCGGAACTGATCATTAGTGAGCAGCACTTCCCGGGGCCGGCTGCCGTCGTAGCTGCCGACCACACCGCGTTCTTCCATCTGTTCGACGAGGCGCGCGGCGCGGTTGTAGCCGATGCGCAGGCGGCGCTGTATCATCGAAATCGACGCCTGACTTGTCGTCACTACTATTTCCACGGCCGCCTTGTAGAGCTTTTCGTCTTCGGAGAGGAATTCGTCGCTGCCGCCGCCGCCCATTGCGCCGGGGTCTACGGAGTCGAATTTTAGCGGATACACGAACTGGTCGAGCACTTGTGCCTTCCAGAAATCCACGAGTCGGTTGACTTCGTTGTCAGAAAGGTACGCGCCCTGGAGTCTTTCGAGCTTGTTGGAGCCGAATGGCAGAAAGAGCATGTCGCCGCGCCCGAGGAGTGACTCCGCGCCCTTCTGATCTATGATCGTGCGCGAGTCGATCTGCGAGGCGACGCCGAAAGCGATACGAGATGGGATGTTGTTTTTGATCGTGCCGGTGATGACCTTGGTGTCGGGACGCTGAGTGGCGAGTACTGCGTGTATGCCCGTAGCGCGGGCGAGCTGCGTGATGCGGCAGATATAATTTTCGATATTCATGGCCGGCGATGATACGATCATCAGGTCGGCGAGTTCGTCGATGACGACGACGATGCGGTGCATTTTGTCTTCGGGATTTTCCATTTTCGCATTGAAGCTGTCTATGTTGCGCACGCCCATCTGCGCGTAGAGTTTATAGCGGCGATCCATCTCCTCACATATCCAGCGGAGCGCGCTCGCGGCTTCCTGCGCCTCGGTGATGATGGGCGAGAGCAGGTGAGGCACGCCGTCGTATGGGGTGAGTTCGACACGCTTCATGTCTACCATGATAAAACGTATGTCGTCGGGCGACTCCTTGGCAAGTATGCTCGAAATGATGCAGTTGAGACACACGCTTTTACCCGAATTGGTCGAACCTGCGACGAGCAGATGCGGCATCTTGATCAGGCTCGGGAATACTGCCTGCCCGATGATGTCTTCGCCGAGTACGAATGACAGAGGTGTGTTGTTGCGCGCGAATTCGGGTTTCACGAAGAGGTGGCGCATGGGCACGACAGCCCTGTTTTTATTGGGTACTTCGATGCCGATGGCGGATTTTCCGGGGATCGGGGCCTCGATGCGGATCGATTTCGAATCAGTGGCGAGAGAGAGCGCGATGTCGGTTTCGAGAGAGACGATGCGGTTAACTTTTGTGCCGGGTTCGAGTTCGATCTCAAATCTCGTGAACGATGCCCCCTTGACAACGTTGGAAATGCGGGCTGGCACCTGAAAACTCTTGAGGGTATCTTCGAGCTTGTCGCGCATCGAATTGTCCATGACCGCTTCGGCTTTTTCCCTGACTTCGTCGAGCCAGTCTTCGGGTTTTGGCAGCCGCCATGAAATTTCGATCATTTCGCCGTCTTCCCCTTCGACCATGCGGACGATCTGTGTTTCTTCGAGCGCCATGTCCGCAGATATTTCGTCGACGGGATCGTCATCCATAAATGAAAGGGTAGTCTGCTCTTCCTTCCTGTCATCATGCGTGATATGCGGGACGGCCTGTGGAGCCGGCGCGGGATCGGGCTTTCTTGCAGGAGCCGCATCCCGCGTGATTTCTTCGGCTTCGGCGATTATAGCGTCTGCCGATCTCATTTTGCGCGCCTCCTCTTCCTGCAGGCGGCGCACTTTTTCTTCCATTTCCTTTTCTTTTTTCTCTTTGATTTCCTTTGCCTTCTCGCGGCGTTTTTCGCTGCCTTCGCGCACTTTTGCAGTTGCTGTTTCCTCGACGCCGGCGACGGCTTTTTTTATGCCTTCGACACCGGCGGCTACATGAGGCGCTGCCTTTCTCCCGATCTCGATATACGAGACCTTGAACGCGAACCGCGCGTAGATGAGAGCTATCGCGCCTGCCACTGCCCAAGCACCTGCCGGGGTGATCTGCGACGACAGAAATGATGCGAGCGAAAGCGTGATGAGGCCGCCGGCCTTTGCGGATGCGGTAATCGTGTCCGCGTGCATGGCGACATTGATAACATATCCCGCGAGCAGAGTCACGATCGCGATGTGCAACATCGAAAGGGCGAGTACTCTCCGGCGTGCGAAAACCCACAATGCAGCGGTGATTTCGAGTAAGGGTGCCGTAAATGCCAGCAGTCCAAAAAGCGAAGCATACATGAGTCTGATAGCGTACAGCGCCTTTGCGTCTTTGCCGACGAAAAGACTGATCGCCGAAAGGATCGCGAATGTCGTGACGAGGATAGCAAGGATTTCGCGCAGCACCATGTTATTGGGAGCAGGCTTTTTCGCGGCATTTTTTTTCGCGCGCGGTTTTCCCTTGCCCGTGCTTTTCGAGGCATTGGTCGTTTTTTTTGCCGGTTTCTTTTCAGCCAATTGCAGTGCTTCCTTTTTCTTACGAACCAAGTTCGATTGATTTTTTCCAGGCAGCCGTGACGGCTTCGATGACGGCATTTCTGAACCCGAATTTTTCGAGGGCTGTCGTAGCGGCAGCAGTTGTGCCGCCGGGCGAAGACACCTGAGCTCGAAGAGTGAGAGTGTCGCCAAGCTCCTGGTTGACCATTTCGGTAGCGCCCGCAAGGGTGCGGACGGCAAGTTTTTGTGAAGTAGCGCGGTCGAGGCCGATCATCACTCCCGCATCGGTGAGAGCTTCGATAAACATAAACACATAGGCCGGCCCGCTACCGCTGACAGCCGTCACCGCATCCATCTGTTTTTCCTTGACCCATACGGCGCCGCCGAGTTTTTCAAAGAGATCAAAGACGAATTCGTTCGTTTCGTCCTCCGCTTCGTCACTTGCGGCGATGCCTGCCATGCCCCTGCCTACGGTGCATGCGACATTGGGCATCACGCGGATGACAGCGAGGTCATCCCACCCGAGTGCATCCATGATGCGGTCTGTTTTCACACCGGCCATGATGCTGACGAAACAGGGTTTATCATCGCGGACGTTCAGAACATTCCTGATGGATTTCGCAAGGCTCGCGAATTGATCGGGCTTGACGCAAAGGAATATCATATCGCATTCGCGCGCCACATCAGCCGGATCGGAAGCAGCGACAACACCGAGTGCCTCAGACACATCATCGGCCTTGTCCATCACGGCGTCAAATATCATGACATCGGTCGCAACGCACATGCCCTCGCGGATCAATCCGCCAAGTATGATCTCTCCCATTTTCCCTACACCGAAAAATCCGATTTTCATAAGTTCCTTCCAGTCGCAAACACACACGCCCACGGAGCGTCACCGCATACCGTCTGCGCAGGTCATCTGTATTTCATTGCAATCAGTCGATCACCCCGCGACTCATCACGAGATTTGCCGCCGTGTCACAGCTCTTCGATGAAAAGACTGCTTTTCTGTGCGGGTTTCGCTTCGGCCTGAACTGCTTCGAAGTCACGGATCGGGATGCCGTGAGGCGTGAAGAGAAAAACACCGTCGCCGATTTTTTTCGAGTCGCCATTGAGTGCGTACACCACGCCGCTGAGGAAGAACAGGATTTCTTTCGCCATGTCCTTTTCCATCTTGGAGATGTTCATCAGCACGACCATATTGCTGCGGAGATTGTCCGCGACTTCGCGGGCGTCTTCCATCGATTTCGGGTCGTTGACAGCGACTGCCATAGGATTGCTGTTGGTGAAGGGCAGGACTTTGCCGGTCTTGCGGGGTGCGGCGGTGTGCTGGCTCTGCGGCGCTTCTGGCTGGTATCCCTGCTCCTGTTCGTCATCTTCCTGGAACGTGATGAAATTAAGCACCTTTTTTACGAGCGCGTTCTGGGAAATTGCTTCAAACACTTTGTTACCTCCGTTTTCGTGTCTCTCATGGGAGACTTGTAGTATTATTCTCTCAAATGCAGGGGTCATGCGGCCTTAAGGCCGCCATGATGCTGGTGTGGAAATCCACTGTGCGAAAATCGTCACCTCCTTTCGAAAATCGCGCTGCCGACCCTTATCATGGTCGCGCCTTCTTCGATGGCTATCCGATAGTCTCCGGACATCCCCATCGAAAGGGTGTCGAAACCGGGTTGGCCGGTTTTTATATCGTCGAAAAGCCTATTCATCATCTGAAATGACTTTCTGATTTCAATTTCGTCCCATGTAAGCGGGCCGATTGTCATAAGTCCCTTTACTGACAGTCCGGGCAGCAGGGCGATTGCCGCCACTGCATCTGCGGTTTCCTGCGGCTCAAATCCCGACTTGCTTTCCTCGCCCGAGCTATTCACCTGCACAAGTATTTCAAGGGGGCCGCGGCCCTTTTTCAGAGCTTCCTCCGAAATGATTTCCGCGAGCCGCACTGTGTCCACCGAATCTATCTTGTCAAAAATCCTGACCGCCAGCGCCGCCTTGTTGGTCTGGAGGTGCCCGATCAGTCTGAACGTCACACCTTCGCGGATGACATGCGCTTTTTCAGACGCATCTTTCACGCGGTTCTCGCCGATGTTTGTAATACCTGCATCCATAACGGCGATGACTTCATCCTCGCTGCGCATTTTTGTCACTGCCACGAGAGTGATCTCGCCGGCACTCCTGCCGCAGCGCGCGGCAGTATCAGCTACGTCTTCGAGTATTCTGTTGATGTTTCCAGCAATTATATTTTTCATTTTCATCATCTCCACAGCAGTCATTTCACGGCTGCGAGTGTATCCATGTATATTTTTTCAAGTTCTTCAGCAGCGAGGCCATATCTTACGGTGCTCCACGGCAGCATCGCCTCAAGCGGCAGAGCGCGTGTCCAGTACGAGGCGTCGAGTCCTGCCGCTGCGATCATATTTTCAAAAGGTTCGTGCCGACTGTCCGCGCAAGCCGCGATCAGGGGCGAAAGGCGACGGTCGCCGCGGGCGAGCACCGCTTGCGTGAATGATTCGGCGAGTCCCTCGACTTTCACTTCGAGCCCTTCTTTACGAGCAGTGTTCTTTAGCAGTTTTCGCTTTCTTTTCAGGTCGCCAACGTCAGCGAAAGCGAACCATTGCATCGGCGTCATCGGCTTTGGGATCAGCGGAGTAGCACTCACCATGACCTCGCAACCGGATTTCACGCCGAACGACTTTGCGTGGGCAGCGATGGCAGCCACATCGCCGTCCGTTTCTCCCGGCACTCCGATCAGGTAGTACATGCGCACCCGTTTGACGCCAGCTTCTCTGGCGGCGTCGGCGAATGATTCCATCTCGGCGAAAATGTTTTTACCGACAATGGCGCCGAGGCGGTCGGTAGCCGTCTCAGGAGCGATCGTGACAGTATCCATCGAGACCGCTTGGGAAAATTCACGCATGAGGGCGGTCGTGCCGGCATCGAGACGCACAGATGAAAACGAAACGCGCATACCGTTTTCGACGGCGAAAGCACATATTGCGCGTGTGTCGGGCGATCGCGTGAACGCGGTGCCGATGAGTCCGATGCCGTTTGCCTTTCCCCTTGAAAGTGCGACTGCGTCAGCGGCGCCTTCGGCGATGCGGAATTTTCCGCCCGTGTGGCCCGCGAGGCAGAAGCGGCACCTGTGGGGGCACCCACGTGTGAGCTCTGCGAGGAACATGCCCGGGAACGCCGATCCGTCGGTGATCAGGGGCGAATGTGCGGCGTCGATGCGTGTGGCATAATTGGACTCGATCACGAGTGGCGGCCCACCATCTATGTCGGTGATTTCAGTAATACCTTTTCCGTCGAATGCGTAGTCATACAGCGACGGGACATAGAACGGGCCTTCGGACGCGAGCGCGCGAAAAAAAGATTCGGAAGGCCGTCCGCGACGTGCTTTTCTGGCGCCGCCTGTGATGTAGTCCATGCACTTTTCGAGCAGCATCTGCCACGCTCCCTCGGCCTCGCCGATGAGGACGGCATCGAGGATTGCGGACATGGGCTCGGGATTGGCGCTGACTGCCATGCCGCCTGCGACCACGAGTGGCAGACGCGAACGTGTGGACGCCAGCGCCGGGATGCCGCCAGCGTCGAGCATTGCCGGGACATTCAGATAGCCGGGTTCGTAGGGCAGGGCAAACGCCACGACATCGTAGTCGGCGAGTGTCATGTGGGAATCGGGCGAAAAGAGGGCCGTTTTTTTATTAAGTTGCCGGTCAGTCATAAAGAACCGGTCGCAGCGAACCTCCTGCATGGAATTGGCGAGATGGCGCACCCAGAGAAATCCGAGGTTTGCCATGCCCACCCTGTAGTTGCCTGGGAAGCAGATGGCTACTTTGAGAGCCGCTGCTTCCGGGGAGGCGCCCGATGTGTTTTCGTAGAGATGAGACTCGCGCATCGGGGCCGCCCAGTGATCAGTCGTCTTTCTTCTTGCGGTTGCGAAGGAATGAAGGGATATCGAGCTCGTCGCCGGAAGGGGTGTGCGGGAGAGGTTCGGACTTGGGCTCGGGAGCAGCGGCCGGCGCGGGTGCCGGCTCGTCGCGGACGGTGTCAACTTCGTCGACAGGGGTTTTCGGTTGCGGTGGTTCGGGGATTCTGTCGCGGAGGGGTTTGGAAAACACGATCTCCTGGGGTTTGTGCGCGACGACTGTAGGGGCGAAAACCTTTTTTGTCGAATAGGAGGCCGAGCCGAAGCCGGTGGCGATGACAGTGACGCTGATTTCGTCCTTGAGTTTTTCGTCTACGACGGCGCCGAAGATGATATTGGCGTCTTCGGAGGCGGCGGTGTTGATGACCTGGGCGATGGTGTGGACTTCGAGAAGACTCATGTCTGAGCCACCGGTGATATTCATAAGAATGCCGCGGGCGCCTTCGATGGAAGTTTCGAGCAGCGGACATGAGATGGCCTGCTGCGCGGCGAGATTGGCGCGGTCATCGCCGGAAGCCATGCCGATGCCGACAAGAGCGGAGCCGGCGTCTTTCATAATGGTTTTGACATCGGCATAGTCGAGGTTGATAAGACCGGGTTTTGTAATGAGATCGGAAATGCCCTGCACGCCCTGGCGGAGCACGTCGTCGGCGCTCCTGAAAGCTTCGACGAGCGATGTGCCAGGACTGATGATGTCGAGCAGCTTGTCATTGGGGATGACGATGAGGGTGTCGACCTCGGCGGCGAGAGCTTCGATGCCGCGTTCGGCGAAAGCCATGCGGCGTTTACCCTCGAAGGCGAAGGGCTTTGTGACGACACCTACAGTGAGAGCGCCGAGTTTGCGTGCGATGCGCGCAACTATGGGAGATGCCCCTGTACCGGTGCCGCCGCCCATGCCGGAGGTGACGAATACCATGTCGGATCCTTCGAGCGATGTTTCGATTTCACTTACGCTCGCTTCGGCAGCCTGTTTGCCGACTTCGGGGTCGGCGCCGGCGCCAAGGCCGCGAGTGAGTTTTCCGCCGATCTGGAGCTTGTGTGCCGCCTTGCTGTCAATGAGCACCTGAGCGTCTGTGTTGACGACGATGAAGTCAACACCGCCGACGCCAACATCGATCATGCGGTTGACCGCGTTGCAGCCGCCACCGCCGACACCAGCGACTTTTATCTTCGCGAATTTCTCAGCTTTTGGTTCGAATTCCACCTGTGCACCTCCGTGGGTATCGGTTCCTCCCGGCTGTCTGCCGGAGTCGGATTTTTTACCTTGCACGTGCCAGCCGTCGGGGGGCGGCACTTCATTTAAAAAGTCCTCTAAAAAAGGCAACCAGTGTGAGCCAGGCTCCTTTGAAGGGGGACGGTTGTGATTCTTGCTCATAGCGCATTTTCCCTACTCTCGCTGCCGCGCATCTCAGGAGGCCAGCTGCAGCGGTAAATCGCGGATCGCCGAGGCGAGCGGCGTTTTCGCCCGCGTAGAGCGTTTTGCCGAGTCGTACGTGATAGCCGAGTTTTTGTTCGACTGCCTCGATCATGCCGGGCAGGTGAGCGCCGCCGCCAGTGATGACAATTCCGGCGGGCGGTGTGGCGTTGCTGAAGCTGTCGCGAAGTTCCTTGACGATGATGTCGAGGAGTTCGGCGATACGTGGCTGTATCACCTGACAGAGCATTCCTCGCGGTATCTGGTTTTTTTCGTCGCGTCCGATGAGGGTGACTTCGACGGGAGTACTTTCATCGCGGAGTTTCGGTGATACGCTGCCGTATTCGATTTTTAGTTTTTCGGCATCTGCCGGCGATGTGCCGAGCACTACAGCGATGTCGTTGTCTATATGTGAACTGCCGATGGGGATGACCCTCGCATCGGTCATGAAACCATTGCGAAACATAGCGAGCGACGTCGTGCCAGCGCCGAAATCGATCAGCAGTATTCCGACTTTCTTTTCGTCGCTGTTGAGTACGGCTTCGCCTGAGGCGAGCACTGCGGGCATCATGGCATCGACCTCTATGCCGACCTTGTCGATGCTTCGCAGGAGATTTTGCACGGAAGCCGTGGCTCCGGTGACTATCTGGACGTTGACCTCAAGGTGTGAGCCAGCCATGCCTACCGGGTCGGTCACTCCGCCGTGGCCATCGAGAGTGAAGTCGTTTTCGATCACGCCAATGATCTTTTTGTCTGGCGGGATCAAGAGATATTTCGAAGCGTCGAGCGCGCGCCGGACATCGTCGGGAGCGACGCCCCGTTCAGGATTGGCAACGGGGGCCGAGCCTCTGCCGGCATTGGTAGTAACGTGATTGCCGGATACGGTCACATAGACGTTTTCGGCGACGCATCCAGCGGCTTTTTCGGCCTGATCTACTGCTGTAAAGACCGCGTGTGAAACCTTGTCGATGTCGACGACGAGGCCTTTTTTCATGCCGTCATTGGGCGCGACGCCAGCGCCGGCGACACTGATCTTGCCGGCTTCGTCCACGCGGGCGACGAGGGCGCAGACTTTTGATGTGCCGATGTCTATGCCGGCCACTATTCTGTTTTCGTCAGCCTTTTTCATCTGACACCAGCCGCGATTGCCTGATTGCGTCTGTTGTGAGCGTCTTGAATAACGACGCTGTGAACAGTACGGTCAATAAAAGAACTACGGGAAAATCCGTTTTTGCTTCCATCCATATTGCCGCCGCGCAGATCGCACAACGGATGGCGAGGCCCCTGAGGATAGGTGTGTTTTTTCTCATCAGAATCAGAGCTGTCAGATCGGCGATAGCGATGAATACGACCATGACGTTTTCCGTGCCGAAGCGTGCGAGCGAAGTCGCTTCCATGGTCATGCCGATGAAATATCCGATCACGAGTCCGACGAGACACAGGATCATTGCTGAGCCTCCGGGCGCACCGTCACGCTTGAGATGAGTGACGGGATCACGAGATTGTCTTTCTCTTCGATTTTCACGGAAATCCGCTCCATCGTCAGGATGTCGAACAGGCCGCCCATGACGAGGACGGCTTTCTTGAGCACTTTCGGGTCGCCCACCGCGTCTACATAATATGGGGGGGCGGTGTTGCGGGTATTGATCCTTATGGCGGGACCGACGCACCTGATTTCTGTGGTGGCGACCATGCGTTCGCCGTTGATTGACATGGCGGTCGCGCCAGCGGCGAAAAGTTCGTTGCGTATCAGCATCAGATCGCGTTCGTGTACGATGAGTCTTTCCACCGGCACATTTGAATTGGAGCCGTCGCGTGTGGCGTCGTCGACGATGAGCCGGATGCCCTGTCCGTGTACGGGAGTCATGCCCGCGAGTCGCGCGATGCGTGCGGAGGATTCACCGTTTTCGGTACGTGCATCGTAGAAGTAGCGTGAGTCCGACAGCCTTGCTACGGGCAGGTTGCCGCGCGCGATGTGGTTTATGCAGATACCCATCACGATCGAAAAGATTATCAGTGCGGCCAAGCGTTTCATTGTGCGCCCGTTTTCTCCTTTTCGATGAATGACGGCACTGACAGGTATTCAAGGTTCAGGCCTTCGTACTCCTCATGCGCGGCATTGAGTTTTTCTGTGATCACCGGTACGAGCATAATTTTCTTTTCGAGGTCGCTGCCCTTGCCGAGCAGTACGTAGGTGCCATCGCGGAGCGTGAGCTTGATGCCGTGGCGGTCAAAGCGTACGGTCTGGTAGCGGCCGGCCATGTATTTGTCGAGTATGATCACGAAATCGTCGAATACCGGCGAGTGGGGAAACACGAGTTTTTCGCCCCTTTGGGCGGGTTTTACACTGTTGCTGTAGACGCGGAACAATTGTTTGTTGCCGATGCCCGCGACGCGGTCGAGCACGTAGCCCTCGCGGTCGATCAGATAATAGTCCTTGCCGTTAGTGACATAGGCATAGGGCTTGCGCTCGAAGATGATGATGCTGACAGTCGAGGGGAGTATCCTGTGGATGACAGCCCTGGTGACGAGAGGACGCTGTTCGATGCGGCGTTTGATTTTCGAGGTGCGCAGCCACACGAGGTTGCCGCCGATTTCGATATTAGAGTCGCGGTATATCTGTTCGGCGCTGACACGTCTGATGCCGCTGACCTCTACAGTGCGGATTTTGAATGGATCGGTGTTGATGATAGCGAATACAGTGCCGCACATGACGAGAAAAGCGAGCAGCACAACACGCCAGACGCGGACTTTTCGCTTTTTCATGCGGCGCATAGTCGTCTCCATCGGCGTGCCCACGGACTGCTTTGGACGCGGAGAGGCGTCCGGCGCGGGGGATGCGCCAATTATTGGCATGTTGTCATTTTTTTCTTCACTCATCATCATCAATATTTCCATTGCCGTTTGGCAATCAATTTCACAAGAGCAGGCTTTCGATCGTTTTCAGCATCTTCGCGGCCGCGCCGGCCGTGTAGGAGTCTCTGGATGCTTTTGTCATTCTTTCGCAGGCTGCCGGGTCGTCGATCAGAGCGAGTACTTCGGCGGCCATTCTTTCGCCGGTGAATTCCGTGTCGTCCACCATGATCGCAGCGCCCTTGCGCGCGACTGCCCGAGCATTGAAACGCTGGTGATCGTCGGCAGCGAAGGGAAACGGTACGAGGATCGACGGTATGCCGATCGAGCACGTTTCGGCGATCGTCGAAGCT
Source organism: uncultured bacterium (assembly GCA_964595945.1). Lineage (GTDB taxonomy): Bacteria > UBP15 > UBA6099 > UBA6099 > JAJRTR01 > CAZQSL01. The sequence continues at coordinate 45,323 of CAZQSL010000001.1, read as the reverse complement.
CCGGCGCGGCACACGATGACATCGGCGGCGCAGTAGGCCGAGAGCATGTCATCGAGGTAGTCGAGGATGGAGACTCTGATGCCATCCTGTGAAGTGATCCCGGCATAGGCGTCGTGTACGGCTTCGTAATTGGCCTTGCCCGAAAGGTGGAGCATCTGTATGTCAGCCCGCTCACCGAGCGAAGCGGCAAATGAGGCTGCTGCCGTATTGATGCTGCGGGCGCCCTGGCTGCCGCCGAAAACGAACACAGTGCGCTTTACCGGGTCGAGGCCGAGCTTGACACGCGCTTCTTCCTTCGAGGGGAGTGGCACGTTTTCGAAACGCGACGGATTGCCTGTCAGTATCGACTTTTGCCCGAATACACCGCTGGTCTCCTCGTAGCTGATAAATACACCACGGGCGAATCGTGCGAGCACCCGGTTGGCTTTGCCCGCGAATGCGTTTTGCTCGTGGATATAGACCGGCACCTTACATAGCGCAGCGCCGACAGTGGCTGGAAAAGAAACGTAGCCGCCGAATCCCACGACAACACCGGGGGACAGTTTTTTGATCGTCGATACTCCGGTCGCTGCGGCAGACCCAATTTCGGCTGGAAATTTCAAGGTGCCTGCGGAAAGCTTTCGGGCAGGAGCCTTCGCCACTTTCACGGGGTGAAACTCGATCCCGTACAGAGCGGCGGCGCGCTCTTCCTGTCCTCCGCGTTTGCCGGCGATGCACACACGCACATCGGGCATTTTATCCATTACGTGACGGCCGAGGGCTATTGCCGGGAATATGTGACCGCCCGTTCCCCCCACCGCCAGAAGGAGACATTTCATTCTTTTTCATCCGTTCCCTGTTTGAGTTGGCCGACACATTGAGCACTATGCCGACAGCCGCGTAAGTCAGAAGAAGCGACGCACCGCCGAAGCTGACGAACGGCAGTGTCAGCCCCTTGACCGGCAGCATAGCCGTGGCTACTCCCATGTTGAAAAGCGCCTGTGCCGAGATCATGAACGTAATCCCGAACACAAGGTATTTACCCAGCGGGTCTTCGCATTTCATCGCGATCTTGAACCCCTGTACCGTAAGGGCTATGAACAGCCCGACGACAAGCATGACCCCGAGGATGCCGAGTTCTTCGGCTATGATCGAGAATATGAAATCCGTATGTTGCTCAGGCAGAAACATCAGCTTCTGGAGACTTTTCCCCAGTCCGCGGCCGAACCATCCTCCGTTGCCAATCGCGATCAGCGACTGGGCGACCTGATAGCCCACTCCATCCGCATCGGCGAACGGATCGCGGAAGGCCATGAGCCTTTTATATCTGTAAGGCTCGGCTATGGCGATAAACCATCCGCCTACAACGCCGGCAGCGATGCCGCCAAGTAGCAGACCGCTGTTGACTCCGGCAATGCACAGCATCGCCACCAGGATGAGACCGATCACAAACGTCATCCCGAAATCAGGCTCCATCAGCAGCAAAACCCCGATGCCGCCATAGATGCCCACTATCGTCAACAGATTGGGCAACTGCCTGATATCCCTTTGTTTGCTTGAAAGAAAAACGGCGAAAAACACAATCATCGTCAACTTGGCGAATTCGCCGACATGTATCCTCAGCCCAGGTATCTGCAGCCAGCGGTTGGAGCCGTTGACGGTGGGCGCGAGACTCTCCGGCAGCACAAGCACTGCCGCCAGCATCGCCACCGCAAGGCCAAGCCCCCACAGGGCCAGCTTCCTGAAACGCTTGTAGCTGAACACCATCATAAAGCCCATCGCAAAAAGGCTCATCGCTACCCACTTGGCTTCCTGCTTGAGATAATACAGTGCGTCCGACTGGGTATTGAGCGAAAAGACGCCACTCGAACTGAAGACCATGACAAGACCCACGCAGGTCAGGAGTATCACGATCATCAGAAACGTATAATCGGGCGTGCCGAAATTGGCGAAAGCAGCACTCTGCTTCGCCGGCGGCGATGGCGGTTGCTGGCCGGAGCGTCTGTCAACAGGCTGACCGGGTTTTTGAGACTTCTGCTTCAAGCGCCGCCACCTCCGATTTAAAATGTTTTCCGCGTTCTTCGAAGTTTTTATACAAGTCAAAGCTCGACGAACCGGGCGAAAGCAGCACAACGCCGCCGGCGCCGAGCATGTCATATCCTGCCCAGACAGCAGATTTCATATCCGGCACACGTCTGAAATCAATATCGCCGCGCCGCTCCATTTCGTGCGCCATCCTTACAAGGCCTTCGCCCAAAACGATCGTACGCACTTCGCGCCGCGCGATGATATTATATAGAGCCGTGTATTCAAACCCCTTGTCATCGCCGCCAACTATCAGCACGACCGGCTTGTCCCGGAACGCGTCGAGAGCCACAAAGACCGAATCGGGATTTGTGCCTTTCGAGTCGTTGACGAATCTGACTCCATTTATCTCCGCGACCGGCTCGATGCGGTGTTCGAGTCCGCGAAATGTCTTTGCCGTCTCCGCGATCTCACGGGCGCTGACACCCATTGCAGCCGCTCCGGCCGCTATGGCGAGCACGTTGGCAATATTGTGACTTCCCTCGATCAGCAGTTCGTCAGCGGCACAGATATCATGGGGCACTCCATCGATTTTCAGCCTGAGCATTTTCCCGTCGTAGTACGCGCCCTGTTCCACTTCACGACTGGTGCTGAATTCCAGCACGCGACCTGCTGTGGCCGCCGCCATCGCAGAAACATATCTGTCATCAGCATTTAGTACCGCATAGTCATCTGCGGTGAGCGTAGCTACCATCTTTGCCTTGACTCCCGCATAGCCATCCATATCGCCGTGACGTTTGAGATGGTCTTCGCTGAGATTGAGTTCGACTGCCACATCTGGCTTGAAGAAAGTACAGCCTTCGAGCTGATAGCTACTGACTTCGATGACATAGACTGTATCGTCGGTGGAGTCGATGACTGACTCGATGAAAGTGCGGCCGATATTGCCGCAAACGCGGACGTCGGAAAACTTTTTGCCGAGCACCTGGCCGGCGAGAGTAGTGGCAGTGGTTTTACCATTGGTACCGGTTATGGCGAATATGCGGCCTCTGCTGATATGACTCGCGAGTTCGATTTCCGAAACCCATTCGGCGTCGAGATCTCTGAGCGGATCGAGCGAACGGCATCGCGGGTCGAGACCGGGACTGACAATTATAAAATCTGGTGACAATGAGGCGATTTCACTGATCGGCAGATAGGAATAACCCGAGTCGATCAGGCTCATGACTTTATCCCTGATCTCAGCGAGTGGCCGTGTGTCCGACAGCACAACTTCCGCTCCGAAATGAGGCAGAATCGACGCGCAGGCGAGCCCCGTGACGTTGAGTCCGATCACCGCCACGACAGCGTCTTCTATATTTTGAGGTCTGTAAATATCCATCTCCACCTGTTCTTTACACTACGAAAATCAGCAGAGCCACGAGTCCGAGGGCCCATGAGACAATCCAAAATCGTATTGATACCTGTGTCTCGCTCCAGCCGCCAAGCTCGAAATGATGATGTATCGGAGCCATGCGGAAAACACGTTTTTTCGTCAGTTTGTACGATGTCACCTGTATCATCACCGAAAGCACTTCGGCGACGAAGACAAGCCCGGCGACAAAAAGAAACAGCTCGGTGCGCGTAACGACTGCAATGGCCGCGAGCACTCCGCCGAGGAAAAGCGATCCCGTGTCGCCCATAAAGACCTTCGCGGGATGCGAGTTGTACCACAGAAAAGCGCCGACAGCCCCGCATATTGCGGCTAGCGGCACAAGCAGAGCGCGGTCGGAATACATCGCGATAAACGCCGCGAATGCCGCCGACACGGCGACGAAGCAGCCACCCAGCAGCCCGTCCACACCGTCGGTAAAATTGACCCCGTTTAGCGATCCCATGAAAACCACGATCACAAACGGGTAAAACAGCGGGCCAAGATGAATACCCTTCAGTCCGAACGGCATCCAGATCAGGTCGTAAGGCTTGTCTGGCGTACTTTGCCAGACCATGAAATATGCGAGCAGTATCGCTACTGCGAGTTCGATCACAATCTTGTAGCGGGCTTTGACTCCTTCGGTGCTCTTGCCCGTGAACTTGGCAAAATCATCAGCGAAACCGATCAGCAGGCAAATAAATCCCGTAATGATCACAAGCCGTGTCGTAGAGTGCGCAAACGCGCCGGTAGCGGCGATGCCGATCACGGAGGCGATGAAAAAACCGAGACCGCCCATAGTCGGCGTCTTCGCCTTTTTCAGATGTGCCTGCGGACCGTCCTTGCGGATGATCTGCCGCATGCCGGCCTTGTTGAGCAGCGCGATAAGCGCTTTCATGATCACCATGCCGGAGGCAAATGAAATGCCTGCCGCCAAGAGGGCTTTGCCGAGCGCCGGATCGCCGAACAGACTCATAATCGCCCTCCCGTAAGATTGCCGCTGATGAGATTCACGATTCGTTCCATCTTCATGCCGCGCGAACCTTTGACAAGAATGAGATCGCCGGATTTGAAAATCGAGGACGCAGCATCGGCGAGCAGTTCGTAAGTGTCGAAAGAGATGACCGGCATCGCTGGGGCCGCCCCGCGTGCGCCGGCGGCTATGTGGGCGGCTTCGGTGCCCATCGTGACGAGCAGATCGGTGTTGGCGGCAGCGAATTCAGCGCCGACTCTGAAATGCTCGCTCTCGCTGAAGTCACCGAGTTCGAGCATATCGCCGAGTACGGCGACCTTGCGGCCATGCCAGGCTACGCCGCCGAGGAGTTCGAGCGCGAGGCTGAGCGAAGCCGGATTTGAGTTGTAAGTATCGTCGAGTATGACGGTACCGTTGTCACAGACATGTTTGACGAGGCGGCCGCTTTCGCCGATCGGAGCAGCGAGGCCGGTGGTGATCGTTTCGGGAGAAAGTCCGAGCGAAAGGCCCGCGGCGGCAGCGGAAAGCGCGTTGTATACAGCCGCCTTGCCCGGCAGCGGCAGGGTGACGCTCATCCGGCCGGAGGGATGCAGCAGATCGAACGAAATGCCGTCGAGAGAAAATTTGACATTTTCCGAGCGCACGTCGCCTTGTTCGATGCCGAAAGTTATGACAGTGGCGGCGGTGCGGCGGCGCAATTCGGATGTCCATATATTGTCGGCATTGAGAAACGCGGTGCCGGAGGAATCGAGAGATTCGATCAGTTCGCCCTTGGCCCTGGCGATGTTTTCCTCTGAGCCGAGGCGGCCGATGTGTGTTTTTTCGACGTTGGTGATCACGGCGTGAGTCGGAGCGGCGATTTGAGCGAGACGTGAGATTTCGCCGAGAGCGCGCATACCCATTTCCACGACAGTGTATTTTGTGCTGGAGGCGATCCGCAGCAGCGTGTATGGTACGCCGATTTCGTTGTTTTCGTTTTTGGCAGTCGCTACGGTGTCTCCCGCGACCGAAAACATCGTGCGAAGCATGTTTTTGGTAGTCGTTTTGCCGCAACTGCCCGTGACGGCGATGACAGCGGAGTCGAACTGCTGGCGGTAAGCCCCAGAGATGTCCTGAAGGGCCGCGAGGGTATCAGCGACGCGGATGACGAAAAATTCTGCGGGTAGCGCGGAAGTGTCGAAATCTCTGGATGCGACGCAACCCAGTGCGCCTTTGGCAGCAATGGGTGTGATGAAGTCGTGCCCATCGAAAGTCTCCCCCGCAAGTGGGACAAACAGCGAGCCGGAGCAGTCGAGCCGGCTGTCGGTCTGGATGCCGGAGATGACGATGCCGTCGGCGCTGCCTCTTGTGAGAGTGCCGCGGGTTGCTTCGATGATCTGTGAGAGCTTCATCGGTTCCAAGTTCAGTCGCCTCTTTCGCTGATGATGCCGCGCGCTACTTCGCGGTCGTCGAAGTGGATTGTGCGGTCTTTGAAAATCTGGTAATTTTCGTGGCCTTTGCCGGCGACGAGGATAATATCGCCGGGACGCGCGTTGTCGATGGCCTTTTTGATGGCGGCGAAGCGGTCGGTTTCGGTGATGTATTTGAAGCGTTTCGAGGGTTCGACGCGATGCAGGGCCTCCTGCAGGCCCTGGACGATCTGGTCGATGATCTCGTCAGGCTCTTCGCTGCGGGGATTGTCAGACGTGACGATGACGAAATCGGCGAGCTGTGCGGCGATGGCGCCCATGAGGGGGCGTTTGGACTTGTCACGATCGCCGCCTGCGCCGAAAACCGCTATGAGGCGTCCCTCGCAGATTTCGCGGGCTGCGCGCAGTACGTTTTCGAGACCGTCGGGAGTGTGTGCGTAGTCGACGATGACCATAAAATCCTGACCTTCCGCGACGCTCTCGAAGCGGCCGGGCACGCCCTTGATGGCTGCGAGTGATTCGGCGATGAGCACCGGAGCGAAACCGGCGGCGAGGCCATAGGCGATCATGGCGAGTGAGTTGTATACGTTGAATTTGCCCATCAGGGCTGATTTGATTTCAAAGGCAGGGGCAATGTTGCTTTCGACTGTGAAGGACATGCCTTGCGCCGAAAATTTGAGGTTTGTGGCGCGGACGTCGGCGCTTTCGTCATCAATGGCGTAAAACACGGTGCGGGCGGCGATGCCGTCGGCGATCCTGCGGCCGGAGGAGTCGTCAGAGTTAATGACCGCGATAGAGCCGGTGTCGAGATAATCGGCGAAAAATTTCTTTTTCGCATCGAAATAGGCCTCCATCGTCTTATGGAAGTCGAGATGATCCTGAGTGAGGTTGGTGAATATGCCGGCTCTGTATTTCGCGCCCGCGATACGGTTAAGCACAACCGCGTGCGAGGAAACTTCCATGATAGCGTCCGAGCAGCCAGCTGTTTTCATGCGAGAGAGGAGAAACTGGAGATCGAGTGATTCGGGAGTGGTGCGTTTGACGGTAAGGACATCGCCAGCGATGCGATTTTCGATCGTGCCGAGCAGACCGGTGGTGTTGCCGGCGCGGCGGAGGAGTTCGTCGATCATGTACGTCACACTTGTCTTGCCGTTGGTGCCTGTGACGCCTATGAGTTTCAGTGTGTCGGACGGGTTGTCGAAGAAAGCCGCGCTCATCACGCCCATGGCGTATCGCGGGTCCGGCACGACAATGACGGTGACGCCGGCGGGCACTTCCACGGCACGGCTGACGACGAGTGCCGACGCGCCGCGCGCGAGTGCCTCCGAGACAAATTCGTGGCCGTCGACAGTGAATCCCGGGATACAGAAAAAGAGAGTGCCGGGAGAACATTCGCGCGAGTCGAATGCCACGGCGCTGATTTCGGCATCAAGCGTACCGGCATCGAGCACATATTCGATACCCCTGACAAGATCGCCGATTTTTTTCATTTTCATTACCGCCTTAAAATGTAATCAGTGCCATCTGGACATCACAGTCCGGCGGCACCGCCTTTTTTCACGTGATCAGGTTTTATGTCCATGTACCACAGTGTCTTTTGCATGATTTCCTTGAAGGCCGGAGCCGCCACGACCGAGCCATAGCCTGATCCAGCGGGTTTTTCGACAGTTACGAGTACAATTATTCTCGGGTCCGAAATCGGAGCCATGCCCACAAATGATCCGTTGTAGGCGCCGGAAATATAGACGCCGCCCTCTGCGATCTGAGCGGTGCCGGTCTTGCCGCCAACCGTGAATCCATCGATCTGCGCCACTTCGCCAGTGCCGCGCTCCACCACCTGATGGAGCATGTAGCGCACTACTTTCGCCGTCTCCGGCTTGATGACGCGGCGGAGTTCCTGCCGGTGATATGGATTGGTGATCTGACCGTCCGCATCCACGATTTTCTGCACGACAGCAGGTTTGAGCAAAATACCATCGTTGGCGAATACCGAATATGCCATAATCATCTGAAACGCGGTGACGGAAATGCCCTGCCCGAATCCCACATTGGCCGTCGTGAGATCGCTCCAGTGCTCCGCGCGCTGCAGCAGGCCGCGAGACTCGCCATTGAGCGGCAGTCCGTAGGTCTGTCCGAAGTGGAATTTGTTGATGTACGACTTCCAGTTGTCGCCTCCCATTTTCAGGGCCATGAGAGCCGTACCGACATTTGACGAATTGGCGATGATGTCGGTAGGCGTATTGGTGACATTGGTCTTGGCGCCTTCGTGCTCGCCGACTGTTTTGGAACCGATGAAAATGGTTGCCGGGCAGTAGAACTTGTCCTTAAAGGGATCGACCGTCCCCGAATCAAAGCACGCGGCTGCTGTAATCGGCTTCATAATGGAGCCCGGCTCGAAAGTCCTCCAGATGGCGCGGTTGTGAAAATTGGACGCGTCATACTCCCGGAAACTGTTGGGGTTGTACGTCGGAGCATCGGCCATAGCGAGGACACGACCGGTCTTCGCTTCGAGTACAACCGCCGTAACGGAGCTGGGCGAAAAGGTCGCCATCACATTTTTGATGGCAGACTCAGCGAAATGCTGAATCTTCATATCAATTGTTAGATAGACATCGGAGCCGATGCGGGGTTCGACTCTCTTGCGGGTAGAATTGGGGATGTTGCGGCCCGTACCATCCTTTCCGAGATAGACGTAGCCTGGCCCTCCCCACAGCCACTGCTCAAAAGCTCTTTCAGAACCTTCCATTCCCTTGTCGCGACCCATAAATCCGATCAGCGACGCGGCGGATTCGCCGTTGGGATAGCTCCTGATGGTCTCTTCGCGGAAACCGATCTTCGTGAGCTTGAAATCCTTATTGTTTACATAAGCCCTCAGCTTCTGGGCTTTGTCATAATCCAGTCTCTCGGCAAGCCAGACCGTGTTTTCGCCGGTCGTCATCATCTTGCGCAGTTCGGCTTTGGGGATGCCGAGCGGCTTGCTGAGCTTGTCTATATAGAGATCAAGTTTTTTCTGTTTCCTGATGGCCATCATGTCCGCATAGACGGAAGTCTTTCGCACATCGACAGCGAGCATTTTTCCCTTGCGGTCGTAGATCGTGCCCCTGCGGCCCATAAGTTCGATCTGTCTCGAAACCTGATCCTGTATTTTCTTTCTGAGAAAATCCCCCTTGTCGATCTGTATGTATGCGACACGTCCGATGACCCCCAGATGGAGGAAGATCATCAGTATGAAGAATTGGATCCTCTTGTTGACCGGTGATAACTTAGCAGACATCCGGCACCCTTCCCGACAGCGAAACGATCATGCGGTGACAACATGTAAAGCCTCAAATATTCCTGCCCGTGCGCGGCCGCTCACTTTTTGCGACAGGCAGTTGGTATTCATCGACATCGATGTAAAAAGCGCGAGTAGGCTGAGTGAGCTCGACGCCGTTCTTCATCAGCACCTTCTCGATGTGCTCGAAACTCTTGAGTGATTCGACTTCGGCCTGCAACTGGCTGATCTTGACATCGAGCTGTTGCGACTGGACCTTGAGATCGTCGAGCGTGCGGCTCTCGACATCGATCTGGGTCCTGAGGGCCAGCGAGTACAGCGCGCACAGAGTCATGCAGACGGCGGCGATAATCGTTCTGGCGATCGAATTGAGCCTGATCTTAGGCCCTCCGGCGCCAGTTACGTTTACCGGTTCTTCGTGATAGTACTGTTTTTCGAGTGCGAGTCCCATTCCCCTCAGATCCTTTCCACAATGCGGATTTTCGCACTCCGCGCTCTTCTGTTAGAGAGGACTTCCTCCCTGCGCGGAGTTATTACTTTCTTATTTATTAGTATTATTGAAGGTGCCCCCTGACATTGGCACTGATCCGGTGAGAGATCGCAGGAGCATCCTTTTGCAGCCTTTTTAAATATGTATTTTACGATCGTATCTTCGGCGGAGTGGTACGAAATCACGACGATTCTGCCGCCCGGAGCCAGGATATCCATCGCAGCCGGTATGCCGGTCTCGACAGCCTGCATTTCACCGTTGACGGCGGCCCTGAGGGCGAGAAACACCTTTGTCGCCGGATGCCGTCCGGGCTTTACCCCCTTGGTACCCCTGACCCGCGAAACGAATTCCGCGAGCTGGGCGGTCGTGGCGAAAGACTGCTTTCTGCGAGCCTCCGCAATCGCCGCTGCGACTCTGCGGGCCGATGTTTCACCGAATCTCCAGAAAAGGTCCGAAAGATCATCCTCATCGGCGTAATTTACGATGTCTGCCGCCGATTCCCCGCCATCCTGAGGATCAAACCTCATGTCAAGCGGTCCGTCGGATGTAAAACTAAATCCTGATCCGGCAGTGTCAAGCTGCATGGAGCTCACTCCGAGATCGAAGAGAAACCCGTCGCAGGGTGGAAATCCTTCTCGCCGCCATATTTCGGCGAGATCACCGAAATTGCCCCTCACCGCAATCACTCCGCCTATCGGAGCGAGCCTCGCGGTGGCGATGGCTATGGCGCGCGGGTCGCGGTCTATCGCTATCAGCCGCCCTCCCGCAAGGTTGCGCAGGATGGCTTCCGAATGACCGCCCGCCCCGAGGGTGCAGTCACAATACACACCTCCCGGCTTGATATTCAGCCCGTTTATAGTTTCTTCAGGCATCACTGGAACATGCGCGGCGGACTCTGTGCGATCGTTGCTCATATCCCGATCTTGTCCATCGCCGATTCGACAAGCGTGTCGTAATCATCCTGCTGTTCCATATTTTCGAAATTGGCCCTGTCCCAGATTTCGATGAACTTGCCGACACCCGTGACGACGAGTTCACCACTTTCGAGCTTCGCGTATTCGCGTAGCTGCGGGCTCACTAACACTCTGCCGAGCTTGTCGATCTCCACCTCGACCGCGCTGCCAATAAGGTGGCGGCGCACGATGCGGGTGTCACGAGTATTGGGCAGTGCGTTGATCTTGTCGACTGTCTCTTCCCATACGCTGATCGGATATGCCTGAAGGTAGTGGCCGTCCATGCTGCCTCTGGTGAGCACGACACGGTCGCCGAGAAGATCACGGAAGCCTTTGGGAAAGCTGAATCGTCCCTTCTCATCGAGACGCGGTGTGAACTGGCCTGTCAACCTGTAACTCACCTTGCTCTACCTTCTTTACGTCCTTTTCAAAAGACGTTATTCCGGCTCAAAGAGACACAATTTCCCTCCTCTCTCAGAACCGGTCCACTTTCAGACTCCCATTACTTTACCACAATTGCCTCAAAAATGGGAGTTATTAAGATATTTTTTCCACTTTTTAACACTTTTTTCCACTATCTATAGTTAACTCCTATCCAAAGGGTTCGTCAATATAAAATTTAAAAAAAATGATGAAAAAAAGCGTAATCTGGTGGATTATAACGTAATGGGGATGTATGATACTCTATCGTTGCGACATCGTTGCTCAGGACGGAATATGACGAAATATAACAATATGTAGTTGCTTATAATTGTGATTGATACTACATGTTGTGTCTTGGCAAAACCCTATCCCATGTCATATCTCGATGTCAAAGAGAGAAGTGGCGTCATTTTGCTTATATTTTGTTTTTTTTGAAAATGAGATATCCGCAGGGGATTTCAAATAATTATCGTACACTCGGCAAATGCGCCCGGTTGGAAAAGCCGGCAAGTCCCGGTGTCAGACCGGGACAAATCCAGAAAAATTTACATCAAACATTAAAGCGGAAATTGATGATGTCGCCATCCTTGACGATGTAGTCTTTGCCTTCGAGACGAAACTTGCCGGCTTCGCGTGCCTTGGCGAAGTCACCGCAAGCCTTGAAATCGTCGAACGCGACCACTTCTGCGCGGATAAAACCGCGTGCTATGTCAGAATGGATTTTTGACGCTGCGATGACTGCATTGTCACCTTCGTGTATAGTCCATGCCGCGACTTCGTCTTTGCCGCCCGCGGTGAAGTAATATATGAGGCCGACAGAATTGAACGCCTGGCGGATGGCGCGTGCTGACGCTGGTGTTTCGATGCCGGCATCCGCAAGAAATTCCCTTTGCTCTTCAGGGTCTTCGAGCCGCGAGATTTCCATTTCGAGGTTGCCCGCCATTTTCATGACGGTTGTGAGCGATGGGGGCATCCTGAGCGCGGGCGGATCTCCGGCTGCGTCGGAGTCGTCCGTATTGATGATCACTATCATGGGTTTCAGTGTCAGAAACCCGTATGAACGAAGGAGTTTTTCCTCTTCTTCGTCGAGACCGGCATCACTGATGAGACCGCCGTCTTCGAGGATTGCGGCAAGGCGTTCGAGTATGGGAAGTTCTTTTTGTGCTATGGCTTTTTCATCTTTCGAGAGCTTGTTGAATGCGTCGCGGTAGCGGGCGATCTTTTTTTCGACTATGGCGAGGTCCGCGAAAGAAAATTCGAGAAGGAGATTTTCGAGGTCGGCAGAAGGGTCGATGCGGTCACTGGGATGAGGGACGGAATCGTCGGTGAAGCTGCGGAGGACGAGCATGAGCGCGTCGCAATTGCGCATGTCGGCGATGTTGCGCGTAGAAAAACCGGACTCAGCCCGGCTGGCTGATTTGCGGACTCCGGCGAAGTCCACGAATTTGAGTTCGACCTGCACCTTGCGGCGGGGCTGGAAGTGATCGAAGAGGAAATCAAGGCGTTCGTCGGGCACGCTGACCATGGCGACATTGATTTCTTCGCCGCTGCCGCTGTATGAGGCAGTCGATGCGCTCGCGCCGGTAATTGCGTTGAATATTGTGGTTTTGCCTGCTTTTGGAAGTCCTACGATGCCTATCTGCACGGTGTTCACGCTCCGTTGGAGTATAAGTGCGGCATGGGAATACTGATTGGCCGCAATATTTAACTTATAATAATCGTGAATATTTCGCAGGAAATCAACCCGGATTAATAATAATGAGAGATAATGGATCAATGACACATTCTGCGAAACCCGCTGGGGGATGATTTCGCAGAAAGCATGACGGGCAAATGGAGAGTGGAGATGAAAATCGGGGATGGCCTGTATTATTACAAAGGGCTGGATGGCACGCCGCTGTGGGGCATGTGCACCAGCAATTCGTATGTGATCAGGGGCAAACGCGGCAAGGGGCTGACGCTGACTGATCCGGGACCGGCAGTGGGACCGAGACGCGCACAACTCATGAAAGCCATCGCCGGGGACGGCCTATCCTTCAAGGATGTGCGCCGCGTATTCCTCACTCATACGCATCAGGATCACATCATGATGCCTGGAGATCTCGAAAAAAAGTGGGGCATAAGATTTTACTGCCACGAACTCGATCTCGAATTGCTCCGCGACCCGAAATCGTTCTGGCGCGCGGAGATCGAAACACTCGGCGATCAGAGATCAAAAGTACTGCCGCCGCTGCCTGTAGCAATTATGAATCTTTCGGTCACTCTGCTTTTTGGCCCCACCAGGCCGTTTGCCAATGCGATAACCATAGCCGACGGAGACCAGCTTGATTGCGGAGTGCCTGCATTCGTGGTAAGTCTGCCCGGGCACAGACCGGGCGAAATTGGATTGCATCTGCCCGAACACAAAACCCTGATCACAGGCGATCTCCTGAATTACAAGCGCTACGACCTGCCGTCGATCAATCTGCCACTATCGGATTTCGACGATGTCATGGCGTCGATCGAAAAAGTGAAGACATTCGACATCGAGATGCTGTGCCCGGCACACGACATGATCATGACCGGTCGCAAACGCATCATCAAATGGTGTGACGACTCCCTCGCGCGATGCGAAAAGATGCGATCACGTGTCGCGGCTGAGTGTGACAAAAATCCGAATTTCAATTACGCTGCTCTCGGGAAAGAACTCATCGGCAACACCGAAGGTGCGTCTGTCATGGAATACAGGCCTCTCGTCTTTTCGATTTTGCGATCCCTTGACCGCAAAAAGCTTGAGTCGGGCTAACTTGTCTTTACACCCCATTGTATTTATAATTGTTGCATAATTGCCTCTGCGGGCGACCGCGAAGCGACCAATAGACAACCTAACATAACAAAGGAAAGGAGTAATCCCCATGGCTCACAAAATCACAGACGATTGCGTTTCCTGCGGAGCTTGCGAATCCGAATGCCCCGAAGGCGCCATCAAAGAAGGCGAAAGCAAATACGAAATCGATGCTGCAAAATGCACCGACTGCGGCACATGCGTAGAAGTATGCCCCAGCGAAGCAATCAAGGCGTAACACCCGATAGTCAACAATCACAAGCCCCGCCACGCAATTTGCGGGGCTTTTTGCATGGTGCGCCCACACCTTTGCGACTGTTGCAAAAAACGCCGGATTTCCCTATTATTTATCAGGATCAAACAGCACAATCACTGACTGTCGGGAAACAGTGCGGCAATCGACAAAGAGGATATATATGGTATCAAAAAACGACACTAATTCAGAAGCTCCGGAAAACGGAAAAAAACTGAAGGTCTATCCTGATAAAAAAGCTAAAGAAGAAACGGTAAAGGGCGCCCCGGAAAAAAAACGCCCCCGCAAAGGCACTGTCTCCCCATCGCCTGCCACTCCCGCCGCCACTAAACAGCCCCCTGCGAAAAAATCGCCTGCCAGCACAGCACCCGATGACCATCAAACCACCAACAGTACCAGAAAATCAAAAAAATCTTCTGACACAAGCCCCACCGAATACGAAGAACCTATCGAAGACGGACTCGACGAAGAATTCGACGACATCGACATCGACGACATCATGCCTGTCCCCCCCCCTGCCACACCAGTAATTATCGAAAATGAAATCATCGCCATGAAACGAAAAACCCACCGCGATATCTTCGAAAAATGCCTCGAAAAACGTCTCATCGGTGAAATGGAAATCGACGAATGGGAAGAAATCCCGCCTGCGGAATGAATACGGTGCCGCATCGGAAACCTGAAACGGGAGTGTTACCCTCATGACAAAAATCAGTCTTGTGACAGGAGGCTGCGGCGGACTTGGCACCGAACTCGTCACGCAGCTCGCCGCCCGCGGACGCCGGGTCCGCGTACTGGATATCAGACAACCCCACTCTCCCGTCGAAGGCGTGGATTATTTCACAGCCGACATCCGCGCCGCCGAAGACACCGACCGTGCCTGTGATGGCGCCAATGAAATTTTCCACCTTGCCGCCGTCCACCCCGGCGAAAACCCGGACCTCATCAGAGATGTCAATATCGAAGGCACTTCCAACATGGTCGAAACCGCCGCCCTCGCCGGCGCATCGGCATTTGTCTTTGCATCAAGCTGTGATGTCTACGGTCTGCCCCCAGAAGTGTCACCCTGCCCCGAGTCAGCCCCACTGTATTCTTCCGAACCCTTCTCGCTCTCAAAAGTCATGGGCGAAGAACTATGCTTCGAGCTCACCGAACGAACCGGCTGCAAGGTCTCTGTCATACGCACTCCCATGATCGTCGGACCGCGCATGGAAGACGAAAGCATGCTCAGATGGATCGTCGGCCGCGCGATGAATCACCAGCCGGTATTTCTCCCCGGCGGCGGCCATTGCAGCCGCAGCTATGCCGACGTCTCCGATGTCGCTCGCGCCATGATACTCGCCGCCGAAAACGACAATGCCGGCGGCCATTGCTTCAACATCGCCTATGACCGTCCATATACTCTCGAACAGTTCGCCCGCACTGTCATACGCTCCGCCCGCTCTTTTTCGGTCACGGTGCCAGTGCCGGAAACCATCATGGAAATCGCCCTCAGGATCATGCAACTACTCGGTAGTGACCCGCATGAAATCGGTTTTCTCGAAACAACCGACTACGATTGTGTCTATGATATTTCCAAGGCACGCGAAATGCTCGGCTGGACACCTGACCGCACGCTGTCCGCTACGATGTACGAGTATATGAGATGGTACAAGAGAAGGATGTTGCGCGAAGACGCCCAGTAGTATGCCACGCCATATCCAGCTCCATGTTTTCAACACATGGTTTGCTGTCTATTTGTCATTTGATGGATATTAGTGAAGTGTCGCGCCCTCTTCGGGAAAACTCCCCACAGCCTGATCGACAGATGAATGGATTGGAAACACCTTGTCGAGATCGAGCACGGACAGGATATTCGCGTTCTGCGGCGAAAGCCCCACAAGACGTATGCCGCCGAAGATCGGATCGACGATCTTTAGCCCGTACATCAGAGAGCCAATGCCGGTGCTGTCGATAAATTCCGACTGATAAAGATTTATCACGATCTTGTTGTGGCCGAATCTCACAAGATTTTCGAGCTTGATCTTAAGCGTCGGCGCACTCTCGATGTCAAGGTTGCCAACCACTTCGATCACGACAACATCATTGATGTTTTTCTCTAATATTTCAGTTGTCATGTCTGTCAACATTCCCCCAGAATAGTGTGCTTATTATATATAACGGTATGTTTATCTTTCAACATCAGGCACAAAAAACATGTTCCCCAAACGCGAAAGCCCCGGGTATGGCTGCCCGGGGCGGATGGATCGCTCGGTGTCCGCGGTGTTTTGCCGCGAGAACACTGCACGCGTCTTATGCGCGTCTCATGTGAGTGTGTTAAAGAATGTACCGAGGTTCGCGGAGATAATCTGGTTGATCGATGATGCGTCGTACGAGCCCGACAGACTGGCTGATGTCAGCGTAGTGCTGATCGGGTTGTTCAATACCTTGTTGAGGCCTGTTTCTGCTGCCGTGTTTATCTTTGTGACAAAACCGCTTTTACCAGTGAGCGCCGAGATGATATCCCCGGGGCTGTTTGCAACTGTTTCCGCGAACTTTGTTTCGTTGATTGTCAATGCTCCATTTGCTCCGACTTCGATGCCGATGCCGCTTAGTGCCGAGCGTGATGCTTTTGCGATATCGATCATCGTCTTGGTGCTTTTCTGTGCGTCGAGATAGGAGTTTCCTGAGAGTTCCGAGATTGCCGTGTTGTAGCTTTTGACCAGGTTTCTCACTCCTGTTTCAATGTCGGAGACTGCTGTGGCGGCTTTTGCTGCTACTTCGACTTTCACTGCTTCTGTCGTGGTCCCCCCGAGCTCAAGGGAGAGTCCGATGGAAGTCATGTTTGCGGTGTTGCCGGCGGATTCGTAGGCGGTGCCGTTTATGGAAAACTTAGCGTTCTGCGCGGCCTGGGTGATGTTGCCTGTATCGCTGATACCCGTGTACGATGCCGCGTTTCCTACTGTGTCCGTGACTGTAAAACCGGCTGTTGTGCCACTCTGGCCAGAGAGTTTGAGGCTTGCCTTGCCGTTTGACACGTCTACTGCCGCCGTGATGCCGAGTCCTGTCCTTGCGTTTACTGCCTGTGCTATCTTCTGCATTGCCTGCTGCTCGGTTTCGGTCCCGTTTAGCTGATAGGTTACTGCTGTTCTTTTGCCGTTTACGTCAAATTCGAGCTGACCGTAACCTCCTGCTGTGGTGATGCCTGTTGCTGCCGCCGCCGTTTTCTGGTCTCCGGTTACTACCTGGGCTTTAGCGAGTTGGGAAATCTCGATGTTGTACGTGCCGGCTGATGCACCAGTCTTCGCGGTTGCGGTGACTTTTGTGGTGTCGGCCGATGTGACCCCGCTTGTGAGCGAGGATGCGGATACCTTATCCAGGAAATCTCCCGTGGCTTTGAACAGGTTGAACTCGCTGGTGCTGAATGACTGCCGGTTTTTGAGCGCGGCTTCAGCAGCCTTGGTGTTTTTTTCGGAGTAGTAGCTTTGCAGGGCGCTACCAATTTTACCGGAGTTGAGAAGTCCGGTGTTGTTGGATTTAGTAGTCGCACTCAGCGTGTAACTGAGAAGAGATGCTATTGTCTGTAGTCCTGTGGTCGAGTTTGCCATAGCAGCAACTCCCTTGTTTGTCTCGTGGGCCTTCTCAGGTATTCATTATTATACCCACTCATTTTGAAAACCACACGTGTTTTCATTACATTATTAGTTATTATATCGGCTGAAATCACGGATAACTGAAGGGGCCTGGATATCCCTTATATGAAAGGGATGAAATAAAGAGGGAATGCGAGGCTGCGTGAAATGTTTTATTGGCACCGGTTGACAGGTAATGATGAACCTGATTTGAGTTGCCCATGATCTGCCCGGAGACTCGTTCTTCACATCACTTCGACTTAGCCGCCGCGAAATAATCACACAAGCCCGCCACGGGACACGCATCGCACGCAGGTTTTCGCGCCTGACAGTCGCCTCGGCCATGGAACACTATCCGGTGAGAAAATATCGTCCAATCCTTGCGCGGCACAAGCGCCATGAGGTCGAACTCGATTTTTACGGCATCGGTGTTGTTTGAAAGGCCAAGCCGTTGCGATACTCGCGTGACATGGGTATCTACGACAATGCCGGGCGTGTCGAACGCGTTGCCAAGCAGCACATTTGCGCTCTTGCGCCCGACGCCGGGCAGCCTGACAAGTTCATCCATTGTGCGCGGCACCTCGCCGCCGTGCTCGCTTACGAGCAGTTTCGCGAACCCTATTATGCTCTTTGCCTTGTTGGAATAAAAACCCGTCGAGTGAATGTCCTGCTCGAGCTCGGACTGCGCCGCGTTTGCATAGTCGGCCGCCGTGCGATACTTGCGGAAGAGGTCTTTCGTGACGATGTTGACACGCACGTCCGTACACTGCGCCGACAGTACAGTGGCGACGAGGAGTTCGAGCGGACTGGTAAAATCGAGCGAACACTTCGCGTCGGGGTATCTCTCGGCAAGTATCGAATTGATCTTGGCAGCCTTGCGTTTGAGTGCGGTATCGGCCATTTGCGTCTCCAGAATTCATTTGTCATCACTTGTCAAACACGACAAGGCGATGCACAGTTTCAATAGTATATGATGATGTGAACCTGCCAGACAACCGGATGAGCGACGACATGGAAACAAAAATCTGGAAGCCGCGCGCGACGCGGGCAATCAAAGTTGGCACAACAGCCATTGGCGGCGGCGCACCCGTCGCCGTGCAGACCATGACCAAAACCGACACGCGCGATGCCGCTGCCACCATCGCGCAGGCCCGGCGCCTCGAACTCCTCGGCTGTGATATCATCCGCCTCGCCATCCCTG
Source organism: uncultured bacterium (assembly GCA_964595945.1). Taxonomy (GTDB): domain Bacteria; phylum UBP15; class UBA6099; order UBA6099; family JAJRTR01; genus CAZQSL01. The sequence continues at coordinate 26,497 of CAZQSL010000001.1, read as the reverse complement.
ACCCGGCAAGCGCAGCAACTATCGCCGAACTCAAAAAGCATGTCACCATGCCCATCGTCGCCGACATCCACTTCAGCAGCGAACTCGCCATGCAGGCCATAGACGCCGGCGCCGACTGCGTGCGTGTCAATCCCGGCAACATCGGCGGCTTCAAGGCATTACGCTCAGTCGCGCTGTACGCCGGACAGATGGGTTGCGCCCTTCGCATCGGCATCAACGCCGGCTCACTCGAAAAAACAGATGCCGCGCACGGCGGATCACTCGCGCACCGCATGGCCGCCGCAGCCCTCCGATGGTGCGACGTCGCAGCTACCGAGCACCTCTCTGATGTCAAGGTTTCCATGAAAGCCTTCGACGTCGACCAGACAGTCGCCGCCTGCCGCGAATTCGCAAGCCTTAGCGACGTGCCTCAGCACATCGGCATCACCGAGTCAGGCGACGAGTTTTCCGGCTCGATCCGCTCCGCCGCCGCAATGGGCATCCTGCTCGACGAAGGCATCGGCGACACGATCCGCTTTTCGCTCGCCGCCTCACCCGAACGCGAAGTCGAAGCCGCATGGGCTCTGCTCACCGCACTCGGCATCCGCCGTCGCGGCGCGGAACTCGTCATCTGCCCCACCTGCGGGCGCTGTGGCGACGCGCGGACGCTTTTCGAAATCGCGGACTCGATCAAATCCAATGCGGCCATCATGGCCCGCCCCATCCGCATCGCCATCATGGGCTGCGAGGTCAACGGTCCGGGCGAAGCCGCCTCGGCCGATTTCGGCGTCGCCCTCATGGGCCATCATCGCGCAATGCTGTTCGCAAAAGGAGTCCGGGCAGGCGATTGTCCCATCGGCGAAGCCGCCGCCGCCCTCGCCGCTCTCGTCGCCGGCTGACATATTTGTCCATAGAATTACACCCGTTTGACACAGCCCCCATGTTTCCCTTACTATAGTCACAGATGCGGGCCGGACGCGCCCCTGCACGATCCGTCCCCGTAAATACGCTGAGCACGGCCCCACAGCCTGTTTCGGCGGTCAAAATAACCAGGAAGGTGAAACATGTACCTAACATCAGAAGAACAGGGAATCATGTCTTGGTCAGCCGAAGCGGTTAAAGCGCCGTGGGTTGCACTACTCGACGTATGGTCCCGCATGCACGCCGGAGAAAAACTCTCCAGAGAAGACGGTCTCATCGATCCGTTCTTCCTGCCGTTCGACATCGACGCGCGCGCCCTCTACTACGCCATCAAAGCCGGCGGTCCCGCCGTGCTCGGCTCCAACGCGACCATGCTTACCATCGTCACCAACACCGAATGCAACAGCATCATCTGGGCTGCCGCCGAAGCCGCCGAAGAATGTGTTTATGTCGAATTCCAGCCACTCAAAGACAAGCTCGGTCAGGAATGGGACAAGAAAGGCGCCGAACTCATCGCCACTGGCGACCTCGACGCTGCGTTTGACCACTTCTCCGCCTGGATGAAGACCCAGCCCAATCTCGAACACATGGAACTCGGCATCCTCAAAGTCGCAAATATCCAGTTCTTCAACGCATTCCGCAAAGCCTACGAAGAATCCTCCAACGGCGAAAACCTCCCTCTCATGGTCGTCAAAATGGCCGACGCCGTCAACGAAATACTCGCCAACGACTGGGTGCGATTCTCTCCCGACATCAACTTCAAAAAAATCCTCGGCCTCGCCGCCCCTGTCCTCAGCACCCTGAATCCGGTCAATCTTGCACTCCAGAAAGCCCTCGAAAAAATCCACGTCTGATTCGCCCGGCCTCCTTTTCACTATCAAACACAAAAGCCCCCCGGTGACGGGGGGCTTTTCTATCAGAATTCTTCAGTGAAATTCGGGGCTTGATCATACCCAAAACGATCCGGCCCCGCATCATTTCAGATTTTCCGGCGTTTGAGTTTTTTGAAGTAATCTTCGATTTCGGCGCGCTTGGCCGCGTATTCGGCACGGCCCATGAGGGCGTTGGTCGAGATTTTGCTTTCCTCGACGCCGGGCTGGTCGAAGGGGTTGATGCCGTAGAGGACGCCGGAATAGGCGGTGGTGAGTTCGAGCATATAAAGGAGCTGTCCGACGGTGCATTCGTTGATGGCGGGCAGAGAAATCACGGCGTTGGGGCGTTTGTTGCTTGTGTAGGCGAGTTCGGTGCCGGTCTGTTCGACGTTGAGGAGTTCGCCCATGGTATGGCCTGAGAGGTAGGATGCCTCTTCGATTTTTGCGTAGGCTTTGGGGATTTTCACATCCTTGCGGAATTTTTCGACGCGCAGGAATGTGATGGTTTTGTCATTGGGGCCTTCGTTGTAGAGCTGGCTCTGCGAGTGCTGATCGGTTGCGCCGAGCGCCTTGACGGGGGTCTGGCCGGTGTTGACGATGTCACCGTTAAGCGAATATTTTTTGCCGAGGCTTTCTGCCCAGAGCTGGCGATACCAGTCGGCGACGTTATAGAGGGCGTTGGAGTAGGACATCATGACTGATATTGATTTGCCTTTTTGGGTGTCGGCGATGTACTGGAGGGCCGAGCCGAGGAGCGCAGGATTTTTCTTGAGGCTGGCCGAGGAGCAGCGTTTGTCCATCGCGGCGGCGCCGCCGAGCAGTTTGTGGATGTCTATGCCGACCATCGCGGCCGGGAAGAGTCCGACGGGAGAAAGCACCGAGAAACGGCCGCCTACGCCATCGGGCACGAGGAAGCTTTTGAAGCCTTCGATGTCGACGATTTTGCGCATCGAGCCGTGGCGCGCGTCGGTGGTGGCGACGATGTGCTCCTTGACGGCTGCGGCGCCGAGTTTTTTTGCGAAAAATTCGCGGGCGATGAGAAATGCGCCCATGGTTTCGGCAGTGCCGCCTGATTTTGAGATCACGTTGACGAGCGTGGTTTTGGGATCGAGGATTTCGAAGAGATTGGCGATGCGCTCCGGGTCGGCGTTGTCTTCGACAAACAGGCGCGGGGTTTTGCGCGCGGGGGTGCTCTGCAGATTGTAGTACCAGGGATTGAGAGCGGACTGGAGTGCGGTCATGCCGAGTGCGGAGCCGCCGATGCCGAGCACGACGAGGTTTTCATATTTTCCGCGAATGCTTTTTGCGTAGGCGGCAATTTCATCAGCTACGGCTGTCTGATAGGGAAGGTCCATGAATGGGAGCTTGCCGGCCTTGCGCTCGTCGCGGCGGATTTTGAACGCCTCTTCGGCGGCAGGAGCAATGTCTTCGATTTCCGAAGCAGTAATGCCGTGTTCTTCGCCGACAGACGAGGCAAGCATATTGGTATAGTCGTAGATGATCGCTTCGCACGTTTCTTTTTTCGGGTCGCATTTCGCGTTTTTCGCCATGTTGTTCCTCCGCATTGTATTCAGGTCAGTATGTTGGTTCCATAAAAGCTATTGTAGCACCAATCACGCGTTACACAAACCCGCAGGCATGAGCCGGGCGGTTTCATTCTTACCAGTTATGTAGTAAGATATATGTCACCCGCCGCGTCAGGCGGGATCAGGAATTATTATGCTTGAGGAGGAACACTACAGTGCAAGTATCACCGCTCGCCGACTGGCAGCGCACCCATACATGCGGAGAGCTCCGCGGATCCAACATCGGCGCCGATGTCACCCTCATGGGCTGGGTCAACCGCCGCCGCGATCACGGCGGGGTCATCTTTGTCGACCTGCGCGACCGGTACGGTCTCACACAAATCGTCTTCGACCCGTCAGCGGCAGCAGAAGTCTTCGCTGCCGGCGAAGAGATGCGCAACGAATTCGTCATCGCCATCAAAGGTCTCGTGCGCCATCGCCCCGAAGGCATGGAAAATCCCAAGCTCGGTACCGGCATGATCGAGGTCGTCGTCGCTGAAATCAAACTGCTCAACACCAGTGAAACCCTTCCCATCCAGGTCAACGAAGACGGTGACGACGACGAACGTCTCCGCCTCCGCTATCGCTACCTCGACCTTCGCCGCCAGCGCATGCAGAAAAACATCATCTTCCGCAGCCGCATGAGCAAGGCCGCCCGCGACTACTTCTACGACAACGGATTCCTCGAAATCGAAACGCCGGTCCTCACGAAATCAACACCGGAAGGCGCCCGCGACTTCCTCGTGCCGAGCCGCCTAAACAAAGGCACTTTCTACGCCCTGCCCCAGTCGCCACAGCTTTTCAAGCAGATACTCATGGCCTCCGGTTTCGACCGCTATTGCCAGATCGTGCGCTGCTTCCGCGATGAAGACCTCCGCGCCGACCGCCAGCTCGAACACACCCAGATCGACCTCGAAATGACTTTCATCCACGACTACGAAATTTTCGAAGTCATCGAAGGCCTCATTAAAAAACTGTTCAAAGAAGGACTCGATCTCGACGTCCTGACCCCATTCCCGCACCTTTCATACGACGAAGCGATGCTCAAATACGCGAGCGACAAACCAGATCTGCGCTACGATCTCGAAATCGTCGACGTCACCGAAGCAGTCCGTGGTTCCGACTTCAAGGTGTTCGAAAACATCATCGCGCGCGGCGGACGCATCCGCGGCATCAACGTGCCCGGCGGCGGCGAAAACCTCACACGCAAGCAGATCGACGACCTCATCGCCTATTCACAAAAACTCGGCTCCTCCGGCCTCGCATGGATGAGAGTCACCGAAGAGGGCCTCAAATCCAACCTCACGAAATTTTTCAACGACGACAAACAGAAAGCCCTCGTAGAAGCCTTCGGCGCTTCCAATGGCGACCTCCTCACATTCGTCGCCGGCCCCGAAAAAGACATCGTGCGCGTCCTCAAGGACATACGCCTCGAAATCGCACGCGTCACCGAAGCAGTCCCCAAAGCCGACTACGTATTCTCGTGGGTCACCGACTTCCCGCTATTCGAGTGGGACGAAGAATCAAAACGCTGGGCGCCCATGCACCACATCTTCACCATGCCCCGCGACGAAGACCTCGAATATGTCGAGTCAGACCCCGGCCGCGTAAAAGGAAAACTCTACGACCTCGTCCTCAACGGCGTCGAACTCGGCAGCGGTTCCATCAGAATTCACTACCCTGAACTCCAGCAGAAAGTCCTCAACGTCATCGGCATGAGCGACGAAGACGCCGAACTACGCTTCGGATTTCTCCTCGAAGCATTCCGATTCGGCGCGCCACCCCACGGAGGCATCGCACTCGGCCTCGACCGCCTGCTCGCTGTCATGCTCGGCGAACCCTCCATCCGTGACGTCATCACATTCCCGAAAACACAGACCGGCACATGCCTCATGTCCGACGCTCCCTCGACCGTCGACGACATCGCCCTCAAGGAAGTCGCCATTAAACTCGATCTGCCACCGGCTCCGGCCGACAAGAAATAACCATAATCATAAGGAGGAAGAAAATGGACGAAAGCAAAACCGAACAGATCACCGAAATCGTAGAATCAACGGTAGACAAAGTCACCGAACTCCTCGATGAGATCAGCTCGAAAGCCGGCGACCTCGTCAAAGAAATCGGCGGCGGCAACGAAAAAGTCGAAGAAACCGTCGACCGTGTCATGCAGGCCCACAAAAACCTCACCGAAGAAGCCGCCGGCATCATCAAAAACGTCGTGCGCTCCATCGTCACTTCCGGCTCTTCCATCACGGACATCTTCAAAAAGGACGAATAATCACACTGTTCGCTTCAACCATGTTACAATGACGCAGACAACAGACTCTCGGCCGCCACCACCCACCGGGAGTTCTTTGTTTGCGGGACTACCCGCAGCAACAATATTTTCCGGAGATGCCTCATGTCTCAAAACGACCAGAAGAAAACAGTCACGCGCCGTGAACTATTCAAACTCGCAGCCATCACCGCAGGCGGACTCGCAGTCGCCGCCGTGCCATCAGCCATCACCCGCACGGCACGAGTATCCACACCCATTCACCCTGAAAAAAAACCACCCGTCCGGATGCGCGACGGCTACCGCTTCGACAGCTCCGTGCACGCCCTGCCGCACTGAAGCACGGACATGACGATATCCACCCGCAAGCCAGCGCTCAGGCTATTGCCCTATGTCATCGCGGCAGCTCTGCTCTCAAGTCCCGTCAGTTCCGCCGCCATTCAGGGTGACTGTCCCACCGGCGGTTGCACTACGGCCACTGGCACACAGCCCCAGATCATGCGGACCGCCACCGACATACCGTTCGACGGCAGCGACTCCGGCTCTGGCACTCACAACAACACCGATCCCGAATCAGACGGCACCGGCCTCGCGCCCCGTCCACGCGACCCACTCGCCATGTGCGATGTCATCCCGGGATACCCATCCCTATGCTGGGGCGACTCCATCCAGGATGTCATCGAAAAAGTCGGCCCAGGCCAGATCGAATCCGCCAAACGCCTCACACGCATGATGTACACTCTCAGAGACCCGAAAGTCTTCGGCATCATGGACTCCGACGCCTACCTTTACTTCAGCGACGACACTCTCACCAATTTCGAATACAACTACAACAAGGAAACGAAAACATCTCCCCAGGCTTGTTATGACATCTATCGTGGAGTCGAAAATCTTTTCGTATCCCGTTATGACAAACCCGACGCGGAGATAGACAATGTCGACAAAACAGCTAAAAAAAGGACCGTGTCAAAATCATGGGCGACACAAAAGTATTCGGTCATGGTCGCCGCGCTCATCGACACCAACTACTGCAACATCCGCATCGCGTTCGTCTCTCCCATCCCCGCACATCGCACCCTGAAAAAACAGGTCATCGACGAGCTGCTCAAGAAGTGATTTCAAGTGATTATCAAGTCTGAAGTGTTTTCCCGCTCCGTCGCCTACCCGATTTTATCTATCATGGACTTAAGGATGATTATGGCGGCTCGCTTGTCGAGCGGTTCATTCATATTGCCGCATTTCGGCGACTGGATGCACGACGGGCAGCCATCCCTGCACGAACATTCGGTGATCAGATCGAGCGTGCGCACGAGCAGATTGCCAAGCGTCTTGTACCCGGCTTCGGCCAGTCCGATACCACCGTGGCACGCGTCATGGATGAATATCGCCGCCTGCCCGCCGACGTCCGGATGAGCCGGAGTCGAAAGGCCGCCGATGTCGTCGCGGTCACACATCGCGAGGAACGGCAGTATCGCGATCGCGGCATGCTCGACCGCGTGCAGTCCACCCGGCAGATCACGTCCCGCCGCCTTGACCATGCGGCACACGTCGTCCGGCACGTTGAACCACAATGATTGCGTCCACAGATGCTGTGAGGGAAGATCAAGCGGTTCGACGCCTATCATCCTGTCGTCGGCGGCACGCACTTTTTTGAATGAATGCACCTGTCCGGTGACATTGACGTACCCGAAGTACTTTTCGATGTTGCCGGTTGTGCGTGAGTTGATGACCTTGTCGATGGTGACTTCGGAATTGGACAGAGAGCGCGTGTAATACTCGGGGCGCTTGCGCGTGACGGTGGCGGTGCGCTCGTCGATATCGAGTGATTTTACGATGTATGTCTCGCCGAGATGCAGATAGACCGCGCCGGGATGCAGGTAGATGAAAACGGTCGACGAGTCCATTTCACCGATCAGGGCTCCTTTTTCATCCACGATGGCATAGCGGTCAGCGGTCGAGGTGCGCAGGTTGATGTCGGCAGTCGGGAAATCGTCACCAGTCCAGAAAGCTGCTCCGTTCTGCTCCTTCATGAGTCCCTCTTTGATCATGGCGCGCACCTGTGGAACAAAATTTTTACCGAAGTACTGCTGCTCGGACCGTTTGAGGGGTATCTCAGCCGCTGCCGCCGCGAGGTGTTGTGAGAGGATATAGGGATTTTCGGGGTTTACGATGGCCTGTTCGGCGCTCTGGTCGAAGAAATATTCGGGATGGCGCATGAAGTACTGATCGAGGGGTTCGGAATAAGCGACAAAAATGGCGAGCGACTCCGTATCGCGACGGCCAGCGCGGCCTGCCTGCTGCCATACGCTTGCGATAGAGCCGGGATAGCCGTTGATGATGGCTATGTCGAGACTGCCAATGTCGATGCCGAGTTCGAGAGCGTTGGTGCAGGTCACGCCCATGAGGCGGCCCTCCGCAAGTGAGCGCTCGATGGCGCGTCGCTCTGACGGCAGATAACCGCCCCTGTACGAGACGACGCAACCGGCCGGGAGTCCCGCGCTTTCGACTTTTCCCTGGACGTATTTGAGGATGACTTCGACAGTCGGCTTGGACCGTGCGAAAACAATAGTGCGCAGTCCGCACTCGACGAAGTGCGAGAACAGGTTGATCGTCTCGCTGAGCGGGCTGCGGCGGGCGCCGCTGGAACCTTCGATTTCCGGGGGATTCCATAGAGCGAACTTTCGCCCCGCGCTCGGCGCTCCGCTGCTTGTGACGGCAACACATTTGTCTCCGATAAGCGCCGATGCGTGCTGCGCAGGATTGGCGATGGTGGCCGAGCAGCAGATGAATGCGGGATGCGAGCCGTGATATTCGCAGATGCGGGACAGGCGGCGCATCAGGTTGGCGACGTGCGAACCGAACACTCCGCGATAGGTATGGATTTCGTCGATGACGACATAGCGGAGCTTCTTGAAAAAGGGCGCCCAGAGTTTGAGGTGGTGCGGGAGTATGCTGAGTGAGAGCATGTCGGGATTGGTGAACATGATACGTGCGTCGCGACGGATTGCACGGCGTTCTTCGTTGGGCGTATCGCCGTCGTAGATGCCGAAGCGTATGGGCGTGTTGCCGAGCCGCGGAGCGTAAAAGCATTTCTTTTCGTCCCACATGGCCTCAGGATCAGCGATCTGGTGCAACGTCCGGGCCTGATCCTGCGTAAGCGCCTTAGTGGGAAAAATGTAGAGAGCGCACGCCGATGGGTCGGCGAGGATGGTTTCGAGGACGGGGATGTTGTAGCAGAGTGATTTTCCGCTTGCCGTTTCGGTGACGACGACGACATTGCGTCCCGCGCGCGCATGAGTTATGGCTTCGGTCTGATGGGTGTAAAACTGAGTAATGCCAGAGTCCGCAAGATTGTCGCTGATTGACTTGTGGGGCGAAGGATCAAGTTTAGCATATCTGGCTTTGCGCGACGGATATTCCTTGATGAAAACGAGCTGGTCGGTGTAGTCTTTCGACAGCTTCGCCTGTGCAAGCGCGATGTTTATGTTGTTGAGTTTTGCCCTGAGTCTTGCCATTACGATTGTTGATCAACCCTGCGGGCAGCGCCCGGCTTTCATTAGTATTAAGTAATTATAGTGAAATCAGGCACGAATTGCCGTACCTGCGAAAAAGCCGCCTGGGGCAATAGCTCCGGCGGCTTGTGTATCCGTGACTATGCAGTTATCGATGAATTACGCGCGCGGTAGTACGACGCCCATGTCGACATCCTTCCCACTTGATTCGATGTAGAATTTTCCGCCGAATTTTGTGACGATCTTTTCGGTGGTGGCCATTTTTTTGATGGCGGCGGGGAGGTCTTTCGCCGCGATGCCTTTGCCGGGATTGTTGATGTTGATGGTAAAGGTATCTTTTGCCTGCTTGATGGAAATGACGACCTGTTTGCCTGCGGGAGTATGGCGGGCGGCCTTGGAAAGCATGCGTTTGATGACTGCCCTGAAGAGCGGCTGATCGAGCGACGCGAGGACTTCTTTGCCTGCGGGGCCCTGCATTTTGTATTTCACGCCGAAGGTTTCGCAGAGGTGGTCGGCGTAGGGGCCGATATCCTCAGACATGAACTGGCGGACATCGAAGACGGGAGGTTTCTTTTCGGTGAACCGGCAATAGAGTTTGCGTGGGTCCTTGCGTTTGTAGCAGATTTCATAGACAGATTCGAAGACGGGAAATTCCTTGGTGAGCTTGAATGCCTTGAGGACGGTGTAGACTTCGTTGGCAGTGTCCATGCCCTGTACTTTCTGGCCTTTGAGGAGTTCTTCTTCGATTTTTTCGAGAGAGCAGCTTTTGGCGTATTCGGGATCGGTGCGCCAGAGAGTGCCGAGCTGTTCGCCGAACATTCTGTTGCGGCCGCCGAAGCAGGTGGTGATGAGATCGGCTACGCCTGCCGGCCCGAGGAACGTGGGCATTTTCGAAATGTGACCGAGTTGTTCGTAGCTGCCGAATTTGATCATTTCTTCGAGGCCGGCTGCCACGATGCTCGACTTGGTGTTGTTGCCATACTGGAGACCATCGACGACGCCAGCCGCGACTGCGATGATGTTTTTGAGGGCTCCGCCGAGTTCGACGCCCGCGATGTCGTCACTGAGGCGGATGACGAAATTGTCGGTGTTGAAGAGTCTGAAAAATTCTTCGCGGACTTCTGCCGATGGTGCTGCGATGCTGGTTTCGGCATACATGTCGGCGGCGACTTCGTTAGCGAGATTGGCACCCGACAGCGCGGCCATCTGGCTGGTGCTGACGCCGGTGCATTCGGCGAATACTTCAGACATGCGGCGGATGATTTTTTTCTTGGGATCGAATTCGATACCTTTCGCGAGGCTGACACACATGAGATTCTTCTTCTGCTCCGGGGTAAGCATGGTGCCGATCTGTGTGCTGAGTCTGCGGACGAACTGGTGTGGGGGCACGAGGATGAAAACCATCGCATCCTTGACGGCATCGGCGAGATTGGGCTGTGCGACGAGATTTACCGGCAGCGAGGCATCCGGCAGATATTTGATATTGACATGGTCCGTGTTGATCGCATCCGTCAGGTTGCGGCCGTCTTTGAGCTTTTCCTCATAGACGTACATATCGACCTGTTTTTCGTAGTACTTCTGGAGATTTTTATTCTGGAAGATGTTTCGTGCTACCTGGCGTGCTACTGCTGTGCCCCAGTTTCCTGACCCGATTACCGCTACTTTTTTCTTGTCGCCCATTACGTGCCATCCCTCCGTTGTTATGCGTTTTTGTTTTGCACATTATTTCACAAGTATAAGTATAGACTTGACATAAAAATTTGCAAACGCCCGCGCGCTTTTTTTAAGGGCCTTGTCCGGCTCAACAGGCATCCCCACCCGTTTTCGTCGATGTTTGACATCTCATCACCCCATTAAATAAAATGTCTCTCGGTGTTTGTATGCAAAATGACTGAAAAGTGAGAACCCCATACCATGTCCACAAAAGATTTCGTAGAGTCAACCGGCCGCGACCGATACTGGCGCCAGGTCGCAAAAGAACTCGCCATGATACAGGACGAACGCGGCATGCTCAAGCCCGAGCTCCACCACCACGTCAACTGCGCCGTCTGCAACATCGACGATGCTACCCCCGTTTTCGTCAAGGAAGGCTTTACGTTCGTCAAATGCAACAAATGCGGGCTCCTCTATGTCAACCCGCAGTGCGAAACCGGCAAACTCAATGAGTACTATGACTGCGGCGCATCAGCCGACATCTGGGTCGAAGTCCTCCTCAGCAACACGGAAATCGACTATGACGTCAACAAATTCACAAAATGCTGCGAAGACATGGAGCGACTCATCACGGGCCGCCGGGTCCTCGATGTCGGCTGTTCGGTCGGCATCTTCCTCGATGTCGCCCGCAAACGCGGCTGGCATACTACCGGTCTCGAACTCAACAACAGGGCCTACGAATACGCTAAGAACACCCTCGGACTCGATATCCACAAGAAACTCCTCGATGAATGCGGATTCGCCCCCGGCCAATTCGACGCCATCACCCTCTGGGAAGTCCTCGAACATATCCCCGACCCTCGCGGCATCATCGAACAGATCGCCGCGCTCCTCACCCCCGGCGGACTGCTGTCAATCCTCGTGCCCAACCGCAACGCACTTTCCGCCCGCATGCTCCGCCAGGACTGCGCCTGCTTCGGCGGCCGCAACCACCTCTGGTACTTCGACCCCGACACCCTCACCGAACTCCTTCGCCAGAGCGGATTCGCCGTCGAATCAGTTTCCACGCAACTCAGTCAGATGGAAGAAATGCTCACTTACCTCAACTACCGCAACCCATACCACGAACGACGCTCCGACTCCGACTTTTCCATCGACGGCGACCTGCGCGCAAAAATCGAAAAATTCATATTCGACAACAACCTCGGATACAAACTCCTCGTCCACGCTATAAAAGTGTAATCAAGGACTGCTCCTGCGATACTTGCCCTCGAATCATTCAGGCGCGAAGCACATTATCCCACTCCCCGCCCCATCTGCGACGGGGGGTGTTACAGTGCCTCCGCCTGAGCCGGGGAGCCGCAATGGTTTTCGATATCGTGATGGTCTGTACGATTTGTTTTTTCGGGACCGGGCGTGATGATGACCCTGATTTTATAGTCACGCGCTATGGTCTTGCCAGCGCGGCGGTCAATCTCGATTTTGTGAAAAGTACCGGCTTTGGCATCAATGAGAAAAAGCATCTGCGAGAGGGTAACTGGAGCAATGGTATGGATGGTGACCGTGCGGTCGCACACCGATGGATCACACTCGATGGTCACTTCCGGAATTTCGCGGCTGAAGCCGCCGATGAGTTCTGAGATAGGCCGGTTTTCGACATCCATGCGCGGGATACTCGCATGGATACCCGACGGAGTGATATAGTATCCGCCAATGATCAGCCAGAAAACAACGAAAAAGTTGAGAGCAATGCCAGTGGTTTGTTTTACTTTGACGCTTGAGGTGAAAACGAATACGAGAAACGCCACCGCAGGAATGGCGGCAAACAACGGTGCGATGGAAATAAATCCAGGCCAGTTGGCGGCGCCGATGGCTGCGGCGATGGCAAGTGCGACCGGGATGATGGTGTTGATGAGCATATAGTGGTCAGAAGCCTCTTATGTTTTCGAGATTGGTACGCGCCATGTCGCCGATATCTCCGAAGGGCGCTACTTTGAGGACTTCACGAAAACACTGTTCGGCCTTGCGGTTTTCGCCAAGCTGGCGGTAAAGCATGCCGAGGTTGAGTCGCGCGGGGATAAAGTATTCGCTGAGTTCGAGCGCGCGAAGGTAGCCTGACTCGGCAGCGGCGAGGTCTCCTCTGTTGTGAGCTTCGACGGCTGCTTCATAGGATTCCATAATTTCATTCCGGACTTCGATCTGAAAGAGAGCGCCTACGCCGAAATTGATGGCGATGGCTGCAAGTGGCGAGAGAAAAAAACCGCCGATAGTCATGATAGCCGCAGCCGTCAGGGGGATATCGGTGACGACCTTGCCATTGCGTTTGAGCCGGACCCGGGTCATGCGGCCCTGTCTGAGGAGGTCGCGCATGACGGCGTTTAGCTGCCCGCTGTCAGCCATGTAGACTTCATTGACATAGCCGTCGATCCCGCCGCCGCCGCTACGATAGTTGCGGAGCGTCATGTCATAGTCACGACGGCTTTCTGGCGATGAGAGCACGGTATATGCGTGATTGAGTGTACGGAATCTTTCTGCGTCTCCAGTTTCGAGATCGGGATGAAAGATTTTCGCGTTCTGACGATACGCCTTTTTGATGTCATCCTGAGTGGCGTTTTCGTCGACGCCCAGCACACTGTAGAGATTTTCCATTGGCTGATCTCCCTGCCCCGCCCGATGGAAACGGTTTTCGCGCGGCGCGCAATCGTTAACGGATTTTATGACAAAAAAAACACAGCGTCAAACTTCACCGCTTAACTCTATATCGTTTTGCCGATCGCCCCGGCGATCTTGCGGACTTCGCCCATGAGCGTCTCGAACTGTCCGAAGCTGAGTGACTGAGCGCCGTCGCTACGTGCGCGCTTCGGATCTGGATGCACCTCGACCATCAGGCCGTCCGAGCCAACCGCCACACCCGCGCGGGCAATCGCCGTCACCTTGTCAGCTATCCCCATCGAATGGCTCGGATCGACTATCACTGGCAGATGGCTTTCGCTGCGGATATAAGGCACGGCGCATATATCGAGCGTGTTGCGCGACGCGTCGGAAAACGTGCGGATACCACGTTCGCACAGTATCACCCGCTCATTGCCCTCGCTCATGATATACTCGGCTGACATGAGCATATCCTTGACCGTTGCCGAAATACCACGTTTGAGTACAATGGGTTTCGACGTCTGGCCAACGTGCCGGAGCAGCGCGAAATTCTGCATGTTGCGAGCTCCGATCTGGAGTGCATCTGCCCATTCGACACCGGCTTCGAGCGAGTGTTCGTCGATAATTTCAGTGACAAACGGCAATCCGCTTGCCTGACGCGCGGCAGCGAGCATCTTGAGCCCGTCGACACCATGCCCCTGAAAGGCATAAGGAGACGTGCGGGGCTTAAACGCGCCGCCCCGGAGGACACTCGCCCCAGCCGCTTTGACCGCGAGAGCCGTCGACACTATCTGATCTTCGCTCTCGACGGCACACGGTCCTGCCATCACGACAACCGCTCCGCCGCCGACTTTCACTTCCCCGATGCTGACCGATGAGAGTCCGCCACGAAACTCACGCCCCACAAGTTTGTACGGCTTGGACACATGGATGATCTCGATCACACAGTCCAGCCCTTCGAGCGGCGTGGAATCGATCTGATTCTCGTTGCCGAGCACACCGATCGCCACACGTTGCGCCCCCCGGATCGCATACGGCGTGTATCCGAGTTCGCGCACCTTGCTTTCGACTTCGGCGATTTCTTCTGTTCCAGCATTCTGTTTCAGTACAATCAGCATCTGACAGCCTCCATGACTTGCCATCCCCGCGAATAATTATACGCTACCTCGCATAAAATGATACTGTTTACACAAGGCCGGAAACCATCATAATTATTGGAAAGAAAGACTGGAGCCATCTTTTGCCTGCCACCGAACACTCCACCATCTCCGCCGCTGGCGCGCTGTATCCACTCCGCATCATCACCGAGCACCGCACCAACTGCCGCGTCACCATACGCCAGTCAGGCATCATAATCCGTGTCGCGTCTGCCATGCCGAAAAATGAACGCCTCAAAACCATCGAACAACTCAAGCTCTGGGCCGTCACTCGCATCGAGGCAAATCCCGCTGATTATGCACATCTCCTCCCCGGCACAACCACCGACGGTGACACGCTCACGATCATGGGCACATCATTAGCCATCAACATCACAACCCATTGCGCGCAGAATGCTGTCGCTGAAATGGACAATACGACAATCGCCATCGCAATACCCGAATCCCTCGCGCCTCCCGAACGAAAAAAAGTGGTCACAACCCTCATCTCGAAACTGCTCGCCCGGAGATTCAAACCCGTCATTGAGCGACGTATATACGAACTCAACGAACTACATTTCCAGCGAAAAATCAACCGCGTCAAGATGCGTCACGCAACCTCACGGTGGGGCAGTTGCTCGTCGGACGGCACGATCATGGTCTCCACACGCATCCTCCTCGCGCCCTCTGCCGTAATCGACTACCTCCTCGTGCACGAACTCGCTCATCTCGTCCACCCCAATCATTCACCCCAATACTGGGCTCTCGTCGCGTCGATCATACCCGAATACAAATCGCACATTATGTGGTTGCAGCAAAACGCCTCCAAGTGCATATTCTGATCCCCAGGCTACACATCTGCTGATACCGGATCGCGTTTATATTGAAGATAATGAGCTCCGAATAGGTTCTGGCATTCACCATAGTTTACCGCTTTGGGATATAGGGCGGGGCTGCCCCCCCAATCATGCCATCATCCTGGACGCAACTCGATATACGTGCGACAGGCACTTGTCCGCTCACTGGAATAGCGAAATATAACAGTCCGGAGGACTCCCGTGTCAAATCCGTTTTCTCAGTTCTTGAGCGAAGATTCTCTGATGACAAGATTGGTTTTGATGACCTGTTTGACGGGATTGCCGGACTCGTGGCAGTCTTGATTTCTGATATGCGACAACATGATGCGGGCAGCATGGCGGCCGATGGCGACTGCGTCCTGAGAAACGGTCGAGAGCGGCACGGCAAGCAGCTCGGTTTCGAAAATGTCGGAAAAGCCGGCGAGTCCGATTTCCTGCGGAATACGGATGCCGCGTTTTCGCAAAACCTTGTATGCGCCGAGTGCCATGGGGTCATTCGCACTGAAAATGGCATCGGGCGGGTTGTCAAGCGCAAGCAGGCGCTCCATGGCGGTCTCCCCGTGTTTTATGGTGAATCCCATGCGGAGGATGATGTCGGTTACGGGTTTTAGCCTGCATTTTTTAAGTGCGTCGATATAGCCGCGATATCGTTCGTCGGCAGTCCATACATTCGGCGTGCCGCCGATGTGAGCAATTCGCCTGTATCCCTGGTTGAAAAGATGCGCTACCATGTCTCGCGCTCCGGTGTAGTCGTCAACGATAACGCTGCTGACATCGTAGCCCGGGACAACCCGGTCGATAAGCACGACTGGAGTATGGTAACCGATGATCATGTCGAGCGCTTTCGTGCTGTCGACAGTGGAAGCAGGAGCGATGATGATGCCGTCGACGCGGCGTTCGAGCATGGTGCGCACGAGCATCATTTCCTTGACGGGCTCCTCAAACGAACAGCTCAGCAGCATCCGGTAGTCGGACTCGGAAAGCTCGACCTCGATGGATTCGATGATCTGATGGAAAAAATTGTGGGCTATGTCCGGCACTATGACACCGATGGTGCAGGTTTTGCCACTGACGAGATTGCTCGCGATAATATTGGGCACATAGCCCATTTCACGGGCGATCTTCAGCACCTTTTCTCGCGTTTCCCCGCTCACGCCACGAGCATTTCGCAGTGCGCGCGACACAGACATCGGTGTCAGTCCGCACGCGAGTGCGATATCCTTGATTCCTACTCTCGCAGTCCCGTCATTCGCCTTTTTTGCCAACTCTCATGTCCTCCACTCAGTTTACCGCTGTAGCGCCGCACGATTATCATGATCAGCGGCGCCATGTCTCATCCGAATAAACAATATACCACAGATGAGTTAGCGTTAGCTCTGAAAAGGACAAAATTGGTTGCCTCCGGCAATCCGGTAAAACGGCAACGGCAAGCACCAAATGCCCTGTTGACAGACTGATTACCGAGTAAAGAAGGCCCTGATTGACTTTTCGGAAAATAGATGATAATATTGGACAGAGTTAGCGTTAACGTTGTCCGCACGATTTCTCACTGGCAGAAAGCCTTTTTCTATGAGCCAGAGTCTTATGAGTGCTTAACTGCTACTGGTGATATTATGACCTTCATACTTGGAATCGACCTCGGCACGCAGAGCGTGAAGGCCGGTCTCGTCGATCTCGACACGATGGTGCTTGTGGAAGTCGCTGCCCGCAACTATGACAGTGAGCCGCTTCAGGATGCAGCCATACTTTATGCCGCCACATGTGGAGCGATTAAGGAACTTACCGTAAAACATGGCAACGACATCGCGGGTGTGGGGTTTTCCGGCCAGATGCACGGGACAGTGATGCTCGATGCCGATGGCGACGCGATCGCTCCTGTCATCAACTGGCAGGACAACCGCTGCAATCTGCCCCATGCCACATTCGGCGGCAAGACCGCAATCGAAAAGATGACGGCACTGATTACGCCCGATCAGTTTTCGACCCTCGGCATCGACAGGATGGCAAGCGGATTCATGAGCGCGACTCTGTTCCACACGCGCCACTGCGATCCAGACCTTTTCATGCGCATCGACAGGGTACTGTTTCCCGGCGATTATATCCGTTTTATGCTTGCCGGCAAAACCGGTTACTTCACCGATGTGACCAACGGATTCGGCTCGGGAGTCATGGACACGGCGAAATCGGTCTGGCACTACGATGTGATCGACAATCTCGGACTCGACAACAGTCTATTCCCTGAAATCAGGGACACGAAAGAAATCTGTGGAAAAATATCGCCCGAAGCAGCCGCACTCACCGGGCTCAGGGCCGGCACGCCACTCACCACGGGCGGCGGCGACAACCAGATGGCAATGATCGGCAGCGGCGTTTTCGACACCGACGGCACAGTGCTGCTCAACATCGGCACTGGCAGCCAGGTGAGCATGGTTGTGAGCGATTATTCCAAAAAGCCCGGCATCGATACTCGCAGTTTCATCAATGGGAAATTCGCGTTGTCCGGCCCCACGCTTGCTGGCGGCATGTGCTATACATGGCTTCGAAATCAAATCGCGGCGGACATAGCCGCCGTCACCGGCGCGACTCCGGACAGGGCCTCGATGTTCGCCGCACTCGATCGTCTTGCTATGGCTGTGCCTGCCGGATGCGAAGGCCTGGCATTCGAGCCATATCTGCGCGGCACCAGGCGTGAGCCATCCAGGCACGCCGCATTCACAGGTATTTCAATGGACAATTATTCGCTCGGCCACCGCGCGCGAGCAGTCATGGAAGGTGTCGTCGCGGAACTCGCCGGTTTTTACAGACAGTTCGGATACACCACCGCTAAACGCATCGTCGGCGCCGGCAACGGTCTTGTAAACAGTGAAATATGGTGCCGCATTGCAGCCGACGCATTCGGCATGCCGGTCAGTGTCATGGACAGCGAAAGCGCTACTTACGGCGCCGCCATCACAGCCGCCGAAGGGCTCGGCCTCGCCACGATCGCCGGCGCACGTTTCGAGTATATCAGAACCGTTACAAACTGATGTTTCCGGCTGTCTGCCAATCCGAACATGGGAGCATACAATGGACTTCACAACAATACTGAAACCCGAAAGACTCGACGCGGGCATCAAGGCCATCATTGCCGCCAACGAGAGCACCGAACGCCTCGACGGCTGGTTCTTTGCCCGTGAAATAATGATGGAATGCCTCAAAACACTCGACCCCGCGATTTCGCCAGCTATGCGCACGGCCGAAATGCTCAACTCCGTCATCGAAATGATTCCGCTCTCGATCCGACCCGGCGAAATTTTTGCCGGTACTGAGGCCGACTCGTTTTCTCGCAGCTATGCGCTGATAAATCCGGCATTCAAAGTACAGTCCTTCGAAGGCTACTGCGACGAAGATGCAGTTTACAACGACATCACGCCCGATGGCGGCGCGATCACTCGTGAGCGCATCGAAACCGTACGCAAATTCTGGCGCGAACAGCCCTATGCAAAACGCATAAATGAAATTTACGAAAAAACCGGCGACGAAACCCGCGAAGTCATTTACTTCGTCGAACGTGTCACCGGCCACACTGTCCCCGATTTTGCCTCGGGACTCAGGCAAGGCCTTGACGCTCTCATCGCCAAGTGCGAACACAAAGCTGCCACAGATCACGAAAAGTCCGACTATTTCAAATCACTCGCGCTCACTATGACAGCCGCTGTCAAGCTGGCCGCCCGCTACTCGAAAATCGCTGCCGGCATGGCCGATGCCGAATCCGATCCCGACCGCCGCGCCGAACTCCAACTCATCTCCGCCACCTGCGCGAGAGTCCCCGCACAGCCCGCAACCAATCTTTATGAAGCCATCCAGTCGTATATCACGCTCTGGCAGGTCATGAATCTCGAACAGACCCCAAACCCCTACGCGTTCTCCGTAGGCAATCTCGATCGTACGCTCCAGCCATACTTCGGCAAGGGCGGCGAAAGCCGCGAACTCGCCACAGAAATGATCCGACACCTCCTCGCGTTTTTCTGCGTAGGCGACCGCAACTGGGCGATTTCCCAGAATATCATGATCGGCGGCATGGACACATCAGGCAACGATCTCACCTGCGATATGTCTTATGTCATCATCGAGGCATTCGACAGATTCAATTATTCGCAGCCCAACCTTTCCGTGAAAGTACATCCCGCGACACCCGAAAAATTCTATCAGGCCGTTTCCGACACAATGTTCAAATTCGGACACAGCACACCGTCGTTCTTCAACGATCCGGTAGTGTTCAAAGCACTCGCGGGGAAAAATGTCGAGCCGGCAGACATGCCGCTATATGGCGCCGCCGGATGTCAGGAGCCCCTTGTCATGGGCATGGAATCGGCCAACACAACAAATAGCTGGCTCAATCTCGCGAAGATACTCGAACTTACCCTCAATGACGGAAAGTCGCTGATCACCGGGAAACAGCTCGCTCCCACGTGGAGTGAAATGGGCGCGGACTTCGCTCCCGCATTCGAATCGGTAGATGAGTTCAAAACCCTCTACTACAGGTACATCGAATATTTCACCGACAGGATGGTGTCAGCCGCCAATGGCTGCACGGAAGCGCTCGCGACCATCCCCGTGCCGTTTCACTCGGCCTTCATGGGCGCCATCGACACCGGCATCGACATGCGTGACACGAGCGGCAGAGGCATCAAATATTCCGGTTCCGGCTGCCTCATCCACGGGCTTGGCACAGTCGCCGACTCGATCAACGCGATCAGGTATGTCATCGAGAGCGGTAAAAAATTCGACATAGACATGCCCAAAGTCATCACCGCTCTCCGCAGTGATTTTGAGGGAGCGGACTACTTGCGAGACGTACTGAGAAGCGCGCCCAAATACGGCAACGGCATTGCCGCCGCCGACGCGGAAGCCCGTGAGCTTCAGGAACAAGTCAGTGTGATGATCAATTCGCGCGAAAACCCGATGGGCAGAAAATTCGCTGCTGACTGGAGCACTCCGAGTACCAACATGCTCTATGGGTACTGGACGGGAGCGACTCCCAACGGGCGGAAATCGCGCGCCATCCTCAGCTATGGCGTCGATCCCGAAGCATCGGCAGGCAGCAAGGGGCTGCTCGCGCGCGTATCGTCGCAGATGCAGCTCAATTACGGACTGATGACCGGCGGCAGTGCAGCCGCTCTCAGCATCAATCCCGACAAGCTTACACAGCACACTCCAGGGCAGAAGGCCGACTATCTGAGGCAGATCATCCATGCGATATTCGGTTTCAACAACGCCGGCGACACAGGCATGATGTACGCGTATTTCAATGTCTATTCGCCTGAGGCGCTACTCGACGTGGTGAAGAATCCCCAGAATTACCCTGACCCGGTGATAGTACGCATACATGGCCAGTACGGCGATGCGCGCCACCTTTCGCCGGATGTAATAATCGGCGATGTCATTCCGAGGCTCGACCCGATGTCGACGGCCTTCTGAAAGACAGCGCATCCGACTCAGCACATACCCGGCTAATGCCGGGACCATAAAAGAATTTGCGGGTTTCGGCCCGCAAAGGGATCGCTTCAGGGGACAAATGCCGCAAGGGATTTGTCCCCACGCGGTTTGGGAGATGTCGAAGATTATTCTGATGATCATATATACGAACAATCAATTGAATTTCCCCATACATGGTTATGGTCTGTCGAGATGATCTGCGTAGCATCGGAAAACGATAAAGACTTTCTGACACGGATTGACACGGATAATACAAATATCTTTTCAATATGGCAGGGTTTATCCCCGGGGGGCGTCAATAACAATGGATGGGGAATTTCTATCAATACTCAGTATAAGTCACTCATGGCACTTACACATACATGGTTAAAATCAAATCATATTTCGTATGATTATTCTGAAAGGCTTTAAGTCCGGCTATTGATACGGATTACTATCGAAAGCCACATCCTGTCAGAGAACATAGGCGGCCAGAAGCAGGAAAGAATCAGAATGAAATGACTTCGACGATTTTGCCGCGTTCCCTGAGTTTTTGCGCGAGGTGCTGGACGAGGTGTGACTTGAGACCGAGGTGGATGGGGAGTCCTGCGCCGACGTGTGCTTCGTTGGCGGCTTTGCCGAGGAGGATGGTGACGCGGTCGGCGAGGCGCAGATGAGAGGCGAGTTTCTGGGCAGGGGTTTCGTCGTCCGGTACGAGCGGGATGGCAGTGGGAGCCGGTCTGCCGCCGGGTGCGAATGGTTCGCGGCGCTGATTGTACATGAATGATATGCTGTGGACTTCCTTGCGTTGACGGCTGGAAGCGCCTTTTTCGAGTTCGTCGATGGCGTGCATGAGAGTTATGACGCCTTCGGTGACGAGGTCGATGCCCTTCATTTCGATAGATGGCGGTATTTCGGAATCGAGGGAAGAAGCGTCGACATCCATTTTCATTTCGATGTCGAGTTCGCGGGACATGATACGGGCGAGAGTGCCGCCGCAGATGATTTTTTTGCCGGGTAAAGCAATGAATCTGCGAGCCATATCCGAGTCGTCGGAGGGTTTTGCCGGAGGGCCGGCGGCAAGGACTATTTCACGGAGGGGGCGGCATTTCAGGGCGGCGACAGAGACATCGTCGCGGGGCTGGCCCTTATAGCGCTGCTTGGCCGATGAGATGAGGGCTGATGCGATTTCGCCGGCTTCGCCGCCAGCGATGATCTCGCGCTGGATTTTTTCGCCGATTGATTTCCATGACCAGGTTTCTTCTGCGCCCTTGTCGTCGACGAGGCCGGCGTGGAGGAGCCCGTCGGATGATACGACAATGGTGTCGCCGTCGCGAAGCTGGTGATGAGCGTGGGTGAGAGTGAGTTTGCCAATGGAGCGGGTGGTGCGTTCGATGGATTCCATGATGGCGCCGCGGAATATGAAGACTGGGGGATTGTCGTATTCGACAATGTCGGTGGCGCCGTCGGAAGCGATGCGTATGAGGGTGAATGTGGAGTATGCCATGTGGCGCACCTTGCAGACGGGGAGAGTGGACGCTATGGTTTCGACGACTTCGTCGATGGGGAGACGTTCTTTGAACATCAGGAGGGCGATGCGCTGCGTGATGGTGGAAAGGATGTTGGCCTTGACGCCGCTGCCGAGGCCGTCGGCGAGGACGAGTACCGTTTCGGATTCCGTGCGGTGCCAACCGACGGAGTCGCCGCAGAGTTCCTCTGAAAATTTATTCATTTGCCTGATCTGGACGTCTACGTACATCGGGAGTGGTTATTCCTTTCCTTCGCCCTCTTCCTCGTCGTAGAGGCCGATGAGGCGGGTGAGCAGGACTTTTGTTTCGGCGGTGGTTTCGCCGAGGAGACCGGCGATTTCCTGTGCGACGCGCATCTGGTTTTCGATGACGGTGCGGGCTTTGCCGAGTGTTTCGGCCTTGACGTTCATCATCTTCTGATGGCGGGCGGTTTCGTCGGTGATGTCGGTATAGAGACCGATCACCATGTCTTCGTTGGCTGCGGGGAAGATCATTTCCCGGACAGTGAGGTTGCCATAAGTCACCTCCGGGCGCATGTATGCGCGGCCCGAGCGGAAAGCCCGCTTGAATCCGTTGGGATCGACGACGGTTTCGATGGGACGGCCGATGAGTTCGGAAACGGGATGGCCGAACATTTCCTCGAATGCTGGATTGGCATCGAGTACGCGGAACTGGCTGTCGACCGTGACGATGCCATTGGGTGTGGACTTGATGATGACATTTGCGAAAGACTCGGCGCGCGAGTGCATGTAGGGGATGCACATTTCGGCTTCGGCCATGCCCTGGAAGACAGCTATCGCCTTGGCGCGGCAACTGTCATAGCCGCAGGCGCCGCAATTTTGTTCGTCGGCAGGCGAGTGTTTGCCGGTGCGGCGCAGGATGGTGGCGATTTCCTCCTCGGTAGGCATGGCAAGATTGGGCGGGCACGCGCGGAATGTGCAGGACATGTCGGACGGCGCCGCGCCGGTGCCGGTTTCGGCGGCGTTTTTGATAAGCTGCGCCCGTCGTGTCCATTGCTCGGGACCGGACGATGTGCCGGGGCCCATGAGGCAGCCGCCCTTGCAAGCAAGGGCTTCGACGAGACGTACGCCAGTGAGTGAGTCGAGTTCGTCGAACACTTTCATGATTTCAGTCAGTCCCTCGACGGTGATGATATGTTCATCGAGCGAATCATCGGGCAGGCTGGCAGTCTTGACGAGGCCATTTCGGAGAGGGAACAAAGCGGCCACGCCGACCGGGGGATTGTCAAACTGTGACGGTTCGATTTCCGACAGCGGGGTTTCGAGTTCGTACAGCCATGTGGTAATTTCGTCGAAAGTCAGGACAGCGTCGATGCCGGCTTCGTATGCTTCGCCCTTTTTTGCGATACATGGGCCGATGAAGACGACGGCGATTTCCGCTCCGTGTTCTTCGCGCAGCAGGCGCGCGTGGGCTACCATCGGGCTCGGTACAGGCGCGAGACGGTCGAGGTATTGAGGGTAATATTTTTCGACAAGTGAAACGACCGCAGGACAGGATGTGGCGATGACGGATTTGTCCGAAGCGGCCATAAAATCAGCGTGTGCCCTGGCGACAGCCTCGGCGGTGCGGGCTGTTTCCTCGATGTGATCGAATCCCAGTTTGCGCAGGGCGGCAACCAGCCGGAGAGTATTTTCACCGAATACGCCAGCGGCCGAAGGGGCCACCGATGCGAAAACCTTGCGTCCCGAAGCGAGCAGTCCGGCCACTACATCGCGGTCGCTGCGTATCTGCTTGGCATGCTGGGGACAGATATGCACGCAGCCGCCGTCTGCGAGACACCGTTCGTCGTCCACTTCCGCGTGGCCGTTGACGACCCTTATTGCCTTCACGGGACAGTAGCGGACGCACTTGTAACAGTCCTTGCAATCGACTTCGTTTATCGTGATCAGACTCATGGGTTACTCCGTAGGAAACCGGGAAGCGAACATGGTTTCCGTTGTTGTCATGGGCACGGCAACCAGCTTCGCCGCATATCAGATTATATGGAATCAGGGATCGAAAATAAAGGCGGGGAGAATTGTCCCCGCCCCGTGGCGGACGGATTGGTGATCAGCCCCGCGGAAGCGGGAATAACTATGGGATTGCTGCTTGATCAGTCGGTAATGGCGACGCGGCCGTATTTCTTCTTGCCGAGGCGGATTTCGATTGATTCGCCGGGTGTAGCGCCGGGGATTTTCGTATCGTGAGAAGTGACAGGAGTGCCTGCCATTCTGACTCCATTTTGCGCGATGAGGCGGCGCGCTTCGCCGTTCGATGCGACGAGGCCGAGTTCGCGCATGGCATTGACGATAGTGATGCCTTCGGCGATCTGAGCGGTTGTGACATTGATGGTGGGAATGTCGGCCTTTGCGCCGGAGCCGGCGGCGAAGGATTCGATCTGGGCGGGGGTGGCGAGAGAGAGGGCGGCGAGTTCCGTTGTGAATTCCGGGCCGTATCCGCCGAACTTGTCACGGGCTGTGGCTGCGGCTGCGAAGGCAGCGTCGATGCCGTGCGTGAGACAGGTGGCAGCGAATGCGAGGATTTGTTTCGCGAGATTGAGTTCGGAGCCTGTTTTGCCGGAGGTCAGGCGGCGGACGTCATCCATGTGGATGGTGGTAAAGAGTCCGAGGAGCCGCCGGACATCGGCATCGTCGGCGTTGCGCCAGAACTGGAAGAAGTCGAAGTGGGAACTGCGAGCGGGATCGAGCCAGACATTGCCGCCTTCGGTTTTGCCGAATTTTCCGCCGGACGCATTTTTGAGAAGCGGGAACGTGACGCCGATGAGAAGGTCGGTCCTGGTCATTTCGCGACCGAATACTTCGAGCCCCTTGACTCGGTGGCCGAGGTCTTTGCCGGCGCAGATGTTGCCCCACTGGTCGCTGCCGCCAAGCTGGGCGTAGCAGTTGTGGGTTTCGGCAAGGTGGGTAAAGTCGTATGCCTGCATGAGCATGTAGTTGAATTCGATGAAGGATAGTCCCTTTTCCATTCGGGTGGCGAAGCACTCCATTTTGATCATGCGGTTGACGGAGAAGTGGACGCCGACCTCGCGGAGATAGTCGATGTAGGATATGCCGGCGAGCCAGTCGGCGTTGTTGACGAGAGTGGCTGCTGTGTCGCCATCGAATGAGATGTAGCGCGAGAGCTGCGCGGCGATGGAGCGCGCGTTTTCGTTGATCTGGTCGCGGGTGAGCATTTTGCGCATTTCGGTTTTGCCGGAGGGGTCACCGACGAGGGCAGTCGCGCCACCGACGAGGGCGATGGGGCGCAGGCCGTAGCGCTGGATGTTGACAAGTGCCATGATAGGTACAAGGCTGCCGACGTGGAGACTGTCGGCTGTGGGGTCAAATCCGATGTAGCAGCGGCTGTCGTGGCCGGAGAGCATTTTATTGGCAAGCTCTTCGTCGGTGACGCGGTCGATGAATCCACGGCGCAGGAGCGTTTCAAATGCGGACCCGGGCGCTGGCTGCGGGGGTATGACGGCGGCTGCGCGGAATCCTGCGCGGATGAATTCACGCGTGTCGACCTTGATGGACTCTGTGGCTCCGAATGTGGAAAAAACGATGTATGGGAAGTCGAAAAGGGATGTTTCCCAGATTGATTCGAATTGGTCGGCGATGGTGAGGGGATTGATGTCGAGTTTTGCGAGGCCGGTGAGTTCGGTGGCTTTTTCGTGGGGAACAGGGGTGGCGGATGGCGCGTCGAAAGCGGCTGCGACGGCTTCGGGTACGGGGGTTATGCCGCCACCGGTATAGACGGCCGCGATGCGGCCGCCGAGGTCGTAGAGATATGTCGAGACGATATAGTCTTTGGGACAGTTGAGTGTGGCTGCCGCTCCGGCGACACCGGCGGTCTTGATTTCGGCGTGGTTTGCGATTTCAAATTTGATGCCTTTGGAGTCGAGGTAAGAAGTGTTCATGGTGACTTGCCTTTCGGTGGTTGGATGGTGAGTGAATATTTTACTGGTATTTCGGGCGAAGGTGTGTGTAGACAACTTTGATGACGGCGAAGATGGGTGTGGCGATAAACATGCCGAGTACGCCGCCGAGCTGTTCGCCGACGAGTATGGAGAGCAGTATGGCGAGCGGGCTG